>CAYFLQ010000114.1:0-5286 GCA_964344065.1 uncultured Sphingobacterium sp.
GTTTCCTTTTTAGAGTATTTAAAAATGAGGCTTTCCTATGGTGAAAATGGAAACAGAGATATTGGTAGATATGCTGCTTTGTCACAATTAACAGCAAGTACTTATTTGTATTCATCGCCTTCAGGTGCCAACGTTCCAATTGGAGCTGTTTCTACAGCCAATATGTCTAATCCTAATTTGAAATGGGAAAGACAAGCTTCAGTAAACGTAGGATTTGACTACAGCCTTAAGAATGGTAAAATCAATGGTGCTGTTGATTATTATATCAGAAAGACAAGCGACTTGTTGGTGAACCGTGCACTTCCAAACGTAACTGGTTTTGCAAGCGTGGTGACCAATCTTGGTAAAGTAGACAACTCTGGATTTGAAGTAAGCATCAATACTGAAAACGTAAAGACAAGCAATTTTGTTTGGAGAACAACATTGGCTTTGTGGAGCAATAAAAATAAAATCATCAGTCTCTACGGAAAAGTACCTGTAACCGATGCAAGTGGTAATACTACTTATCAAGAGCTTGATGATCGTGCCAACGGATGGTTCATCGGAAAGAATATCAATACCATTTGGGATTTTAATATTCTTGGTGTGTGGAGAGTTGATGAATTGGCTAAAGCTCAATCGTTTGGTTTCCAACCGGGTGATTTCAAGATTCAAGATGTAAACAACGACGGTAAATTCACAGTTGATGATAAAGTCTTTGTCGGTCAAACTACACCTAAGATCAATCTCAACTTCAGAAGTGAATTTACCATTTACAAGAACTGGGATTTCTCCTTCCAATTGTACGGACGATTTGGTCAAATGACACAGTTCAATGAAGCTGCAAACGTAGATCGTTTCTATGATCGTTCTCAGTTTTATAAAAGACCTTACTGGACTCCATATAACCAAATCAATGATTATGCAAGGATGATGTCTTCGCTTGGATCGGGAATTGGACTGAATGTTTGGAGAAAATCTTCTTTTGTAAGAGTGAACAATGTCAGTCTTGCTTATACAGTGCCAAAAGCAAAATTGGATAAGTTGAAATTTTCTGGTTTGAAGTTTTACTTCAATATTCAAAATGCCCTTGTGGTTACTCCATGGGAATTTTTTGATCCAGAAAACAAAAGCTTTACTCCATCTTATGGAACATTTGGAATTAATCTAACACTTTAAACATTGACTGAACAATTCAAATCATTTGATATGAAGTACATTAACAATAAATACATGAAATTCATCGCCACATTTGCTGTGGTGTTGTTGGTGAGTCAGTCTTGTCAGAAAGACTGGTTAAAACCCAAGGCATTGTCTTTTTATTCACCAGAGAATACATTGATCGATGAAGCCGGCTTTAATGCAGCACTTGCTGCTATTGCCAAAAACGTCAGAGATGAATGGTATGGCGATGGTGCACCCATCATCAGTGAGAATATATTTTCAGAAGGTGCTGTAGAAGGTACCACTGATAAATTTGGACCTGCAGTGAATATGAACCTGCTGATCACTCCAGATGCACAGTTGAACAACGTAGACTTTAACCGTGTTGGATGGTATTGGGAGAGATGGTATTTGATCATTCGCTTGGCCAATACAGTTACTACCAGAATACCTGATGTTAAAACGATTCCTGATGCTACCAAAAACATCATCTTAGGTCGTGCATACTTTTTCAGAGCGTATGCATACTACAGACTTGTGAATGAGTTTGGTGATGTTCCTGCAACTTTCAAGGAATTGACAGAGGCTAAATTGGATTTCCAATCTGTAAAGCGTGAAGTTATTTTGCAGCGCTTGAAATCAGATTTGGATTTTGCTATGCAGTATGTTCCTTGGGTTGCCAACAAAGGCGAAGTGAACAGAGGTGCAGTTGGACATCTTTTAGCCAAAGTAAATCTTTCACTTGGAAATTTTGATGATGCAATCACTGCAGCAAGTGCTGTAATCAACAATGGTACTTTCAAATTGATGACTTCTCGTTTTGGTGCTGATGCAGCAGTTGCATCAAAAAATGTTATCTGGGATTTACATAGAAGAGCTAATAAATATATAGCTGCGAATACTGAAGTAATATTTTCAGTTATTGATCGTTATGGAGATCCTTCAGCAACTACTACAGGGTTGACATGCATGCGTCAGGCATTGCCATTTTCTTCTTCAGGTATTATCTTAACTCCTGATGGATTGGTTGGTATGACCAATGCACAGGTAGAGATCGATCACATGAAAAATTATGGTCGTGGTATCGGACGTTGTCGCGCTACTCCATATTCAACCAAATATATTTGGGATGATCCAAAAGATTTGCGTCATGATACAACATCCGGAAACTGGATGGAAATGGAGATGTTGACGTATAACAACTCAGGAAACTTGAAAGGAAAGTCTCCTTATTATGGAGCAAGACTTCAATTGAGAAAAGCAGATGGAACCTTGTTGGTGAGTGGTGGCGATACCATTAGAACCTGGTTTGCATGGCCTCACTACAAATTGTATGTCGAAGATGAAATTCGTTATCCATGGCAAGGTGGTAACTCAGACTGGTATGCTTTCCGTTTAGCAGAAACCTATCTGTTGCGTGCTGAGGCATATTGGTGGAAAGGTGATGCTGCAAATGCTGCTGCCGATGTGAATGCAGTGAGAACCCGCGCAAAATGTAGCCCATATACTGCTGCACAAGTTGATATTGGTACCATTTTGGATGAGCGTCAAAGAGAACTTTATTATGAAGAGCCTAGAAAGACTGAGTTGACAAGAATTGCCTTCATTTTTGCTAAAACAGGTAAGTCGTTCAATGGCAAAACATATTCTACAGCCAGTTTCTCTACTGCCAATTTCTGGTATGATCGTTTGATGGATAAAAATGATTTCTATAAAAAGAACATTAAAAACGTGCGCGGAGATGCTTATACCATCAGCCCATACCACGTTTTGTGGCCAATTCCTCGTCCTGCTATCCTAGCAAACAGCTTGGCAGTGATGAACCAGAATATCGGTTACTCCGGAGCAGAAAAAAATATTGCTCCATTAGATAAGATACCAGACTAAAGTTTGTTTTCTCATAAGCAGTACGCCCCGTTCCTTTTGGAATGGGGCTTTTTTTTGATAGGGATTCAATTTTGCAATTCTCTGCGTAACTTGCTTTACTCAATCATTGGATATGAATAAAATACAAAAATTAGCAGCACTGTTTATTCTAGCAACAGTTTGCTTTGCATTTTCACAAGTAACATTTTCTGTTCATGCAGGTTTGGCTGATCAGGATCCCAAGAAAATTTATACAGAAAAATGTGCCTCTTGTCATGGTGAACGCGTTGATGCATTTGTGGATCGCGTATGGAAACATGGCAATACCAAAGACGACCTCATCAAAAGCATCACATATGGCTATGAAGATTTAGGTATGCCTGTATGGGGTGGTGTCCTTACGAAAAAGGAAATAGAGGGCATGGCTAATCTTATTACAGAAAGTCTTAAAACAGTTCAGCAATATGATTTTGCAAAAACAAAACCAGCTTTCACTGGTCCTGCTATTTTCAAGTCAAAGGGCATGACAGTTACTTTGGATACTATTGTAACAGGCCTAACAAGTCCATGGGGCTTTGAACAACTTCCTGATGGAACATTTTTAATTACAGATAGAAGTGGCGTGTTGTATCACGTAGATAAAAACAAAAACAAAACTGCCATCACTGGTACTCCAACTGTATTGGCAGAAGGGCAAGGTGGGTTGTTGGATATTACCCTTCATCCAAAATTTGATCAAAATGGATGGATATACATATCCTATTCTAAAATCAAGGAAGAGGGTGGTAAGAAATTGGGAACAACTGCGGTAGTGCGAGGAAGAATCAAAGATGGACAGTTTGTTGATCAGCAAGAAGTGTTTGAAGGATTGCCTTATGCATCAACCAGACATCATTATGGTTCAAGATTGGTGTTTGATAAAAAAGGATACTTGTTTATATCAATGGGAGAGCGTGGACAGGAAAAAGTATTCCCTCAAGATGTTAGCACTTCACCTGGTAAAATTCATCGTATCAATGATGATGGAACCATTCCTGCTGATAATCCATTTGCTAAAGATGCAAGTGCAAAGGCTACGATTTATACATATGGCAACCGCAATCCACAGGGATTGACCATGGATCCAGTAACTGGATTGATTTGGGAAACTGAACATGGTCCTCGCGGCGGTGATGAGTTGAATTTGATCAAGCCTGGTGTTAATTATGGCTGGCCTGTAATTTCTTATGGCATCAACTATGATGGCAAACCTATTACTCCTATTAGTAAAAAGGAAGGGATGGAACAGCCTGTCAATTATTGGATACCTTCAATTGCACCAAGTGGATTGACATTTGTAAGCGGAAGTAAATATCCTGCTTGGAAGGGTAATCTTCTCATGGGCTCACTAAGATTCAGCCATGTAAATCGTGTGATCATGCAGAACAACAAAGTAATTGGTCAGGAAAAAATATTATTGAATATTGGCCGTACAAGAAATGTTGAGATGGGAAGAGATGGATATATCTATGTTGGAATCGAAAATCCTGGAACAGTATTCAGAGTAAGACCGATGTAATCTTATCAACTTTTAGGAATAAAAAAAGGCTCTCAACTGAGAGCCTTTTTTGCGTATTCAACACATTTGGCAACTTCTTTGACTGCGTCGGAGTCTGCAGGGACTTCGTATTCAAGTTCAATCGTTGCTGGAAATTTGTATTTCTTTTTCTTCATCAATTGCAGTACTTCAACAATTGGAGTATCACCTGTTCCCCACAGCAGATTTTTCTGACCATGTTCTTTGGTTGTACGATCTTTCAAGTGAATGCTGGTGATTCTATCGTGTTTCGATTCAATCAACTTAAGTAACGTTTCTCTTGTATTATTTCCACCCGCAGAAATATAGTGACCACAATCCAAGTTCAATGAATTATATGGAGATTGCTCAAGAGCCACATCCCATGCAGTATCTGTAGCTTGTAAGTGTGCATGGTATCCAACATATACTTTGTGTTTTGCAGCGATATCACCCAATCTTTTTGAATGTTCTGGTTTATTGGGAAGTTCTACCGTTACTGAATGTGCGCCCAACGCTTTTGCTGCTTTCATTGCATATTCAATTTCACCATCAGTATTGTTTTCGCCAAGGGCATTTGGTTTGTATGCATAGATGCTAATTCCTGCATCATTGAATTTTTTTCTGAGTTCAACGAATTTATCCATTGAAACGGTTTCTCTCCATTCGCGACCTTTTTGTGCACGCTCAGCCATTGCTTTGCGTTGCTCATCGGTCATTTG
>CAYFLQ010000115.1:0-5275 GCA_964344065.1 uncultured Sphingobacterium sp.
AGGATTTCACCTTGAAGGTGGAATGGAAAAATCATTTCCAATTTGGATTCATGTACATGCTCCCTCACGTTTATTGTGCCTATAAAAGGGGTAGATCCTTTCAAGGGCTTAAAGCTTCCAATTCCATCTGAACTAAAACTGCATTCGTTATAATGACCAATGGACCCTGCTCCCGCTTCAAAAAGTGCATTTTCAAGTTGCTCCTTGTGTTCTGTTGGCACGAATACAACCAGCTTTTGATGGGTGTGTTGCAGCGGAGAAAGCACTTGAACCTCTTTCAATCCAATTCTTCGAGCGATCTCTCCATTTACACCCCATATCACATTGTCGAGATTGGTATGAATGGCATAAACGGCTATTTGATGGTGAATTGCTTTTAACAGGAGCGCAGTAGTGGGTTCAGTCGGATCTATCTTTTTTAAAGGCTTGAAAATGGGGGGATGATGTACGATGATAAGGTTGAGTTTCTTTTCAATCGCTTCTTGTAAAATTTCTTGTGTAAAATCCAGTGATGTAATTGCTCCAGAACAATCTTCATCAAAACTTCCGCATACCAATCCAGCGTTGTCATAGGGCTCTTGAAGTGACAGGGGAGCTTTTCTTTCTAAAAAGTTAATTATATCTCCAATTCTTGGCATTTGCTTGTAGTTTATGAAAATTGAAATTACTTTACTTTCTTATTCATGAGAGAATTGAAACGATATTTGTTTTTGGCATGTTGCATGTTGTCTGTGTCACTCCAAGCCCAGAAATTTCAACACGATTGGGAAAATTATGTTGTTTCTCTCAATGGCAGGCCAGTCTCCATCAATGTAGATCTTGGTCTAAAGCCCAACGTCCCAGTGCTTGATTTGCCATTCGTTATCATTGCACGTGTTAAACTCAATCATGCCAATGAATGGGGAATGCCTGATCAAGAAGAGATTGAAGTGCTAGATAAGTTGGAAGAAAAAATGGTTGAAAATTTAACCCGTTATCAAGGAGCAGTTTTTGTTGGAAGATTCACACAGAGAGGAATAAGGGAGTTTTATTTCTATTCAAGCGATACAAGTAAGTATCAATTCTCTATTGGAAATGTATTGCAAGAATCATCTACTTATCAATGGCTTGCTCAGGCAAAAAGAGATGCTGAATGGGAAAATTATCTTTCAGTTTTGTTTCCATCTGCCTTGGATCTGTTATTGATTGAAAGCAGAAGAAAGGCAGACGAAAACGCAAAAAAAAATTCAATAGCACAAGAGGTAAGCGTGTTGCATTACTTTGAATTTCAGCAGGAAGCTGCCGTTAAAAAATTTTTACAATCACCTGTTTGTGCCCAATACAATGTAAATCAATTGCTTAAAAATGCTCCATCTTCCAGTATATCATTGTTGTTGGCTGCCAAGGCAACCGTCAACCGGAAATGGGTGGAGAGTATTGTTCCCGTTCTATTTTCAGAATCAAAAAAGCATGGCGGATTATACAAAGGCTGGGAGATTGGTCAATGAGACTATCTTTGTAAAAATTTCAATTAAACCATCATCGTTATGTCAATTCAAAAAGGACAATCAGCACCAGACTTTACGTTGTTTAACAGCGAAAAGAAAGAAGTTAGCTTAGGAGATTTCAAAGGAAAAAATCTTGTGATCTTATTTTTCCCTCAGGCATTTACAGGAGTTTGCACGACCGAATTGTGCAGTGTCAGAGACAACCTCAATGTGTATACTTCATTGAACGCAGAAGTTGTGGGTGTATCAGTTGATTCCATTTTCACACTTGCAAAATTCAAAGAAGAGCAACAGTACAATTTTCCATTGTTATCTGATTTCAACAAAACAGTAAGCCAGGCATATGGCGCCTTCTATGATGAATTTGTATTTGGGATGAAAGGCGTTTCACGCAGGGCTGCTTTTGTGGTAGACAAAACTGGGACCGTACAATATGCTGAGGTACTTGAAAGTGCTGGGGATCAGCCAAATTTTGATGCTATCAAAGAAACCCTGTCTACTTTAAAATAATATTTCAAAAATTGCGTTAATATAAGAGCCTTGCATTTGCTTGGCTCTTTTTTTATGAAATGCAGTACCTTCGATAGAAGGACATAGATATGCGAATTGGCCTTTACATATTAGTTTCTCTCATATCATTTTCAGCTGTAAGTCAGGTGAAAAGAACCAGTATGAGCGAGCACGTAAAGAGGACTGTTATATTTCCAAATCCCGGTCGGTCATTTATTCAAATACAGTTCAAGCACCAAGAAGCTGCACCGGCGACGCTCGTTATTTACAATTTCGTTGGTAAAAAACAATTGGAACTTACCAATCCAGGTCCCAATATCTATGTAGATCTTTCAGATTTTAGAAGGGGACTGTATATTTTTCAATTCAGAGATAAGAATGGTCAAATCATTGACTCCGGAAAATTCCAAGTTGAAAAATAATTATAGTACCTGTACAATCAGGAACTTCAAATAATTGGTGTTTTCAAGTCCTTTTATAATAGGGTGATCAGGCGATTGTGCTTGAAAAACTACTTGTCTTAAACTTCTTCTTGCGTCTTTGGCTGCCATTTCAATGATTTCATAAAATAAATCAGGCTGAACCAAGTTGGTGCAGGAGGATGTAACGAGAAATCCTCCCGGTTTTACCAGTTTCATTCCTCTTAAATTAATTTCCTTGTATCCACTGATTGCTTTTTGAATATTTTCTCGAGTCTTCGTGAAAGAAGGTGGATCAAGCATCACAACGTCCCATTTTTTTCCCTCTTTTGTCCATTCCTTTAAGGCATCAAAGGCATTCACGCATTGAAATGAAATGTTGTTGAGGTTGTTGAGTGCAGCATTTTCTTTTGCATGCTCAACTGCCGATGCTGAAATATCCAATCCCAAGACATGTTTTGCGCCGTAATGTGCAGCGTGAATTTCAAACGTTCCGGTATAACAAAATGCTCCAAGTACGTCAGCATCTTTCACGATGTGTTGAATGGCTCTTCGGTTGTCTTGCTGATCTAAAAAGTAGCCTGTCTTCTGTCCCTTTTCCACATCGACAATAAATTTCAAGCCATTTTCAACAATGGGAATTCTTGTATTGAAAGGGGCAGTTAAAAACCCCTTCTTTTGTTCCAGGCCCTCTAGTTCTCTCACAGGAACATCGTTTCTCTCATAAATGCCCTTTGGCTTGAAGATCGTTTGAAGGGCTTCTACAATTTCGTTTTTCCATCGATCAATGCCCAGTGCCAATGTTTGAATGACAAAGTAGTCATTAAATTTATCAATGATCAATTGAGGCAGCTGATCTGCTTCGCCAAATACCAATCTACAATTTTCGGTATATCCAATTTTTTTTCGGTACTCCCAGGCTTTTAAAATAGACTGATGGAAAAAGCTTCCATTGATTTCTGCCTGCTTATCTCTTGTCAGCAATCGAACTGGAATACGAGAAATAGGGTTTACATATCCTTTCCCTATAAATTTTCCATCATGAGCGAGCACTTCAGCAATGTCACCTGCCTCCATTTCATCATCCATCAAATCAATCTCATTGGCAAATATCCATGGATGACCATTGATAACACGGTTGCTGATTTTACGTTTAAGCACCACTTTCTTCATGCAGCAAAGGTAAACTTTCGTGGAAATGCCTGAAATTTGCGGTTTATAACTGAAAAATGCGCCATTTTGACTCAAAACTGAGTGTTGGCAAGCCATTTGAACAGATAAAAATGCTAAATACCTACGTATGGACGAGAAAGAAACCTTGCAGCAATCACCAGAAGAAAACATGGAGTCTACCCACGAAGAATCGATCGAAGCAGGAAATGAACTTGAGGTGATGAAAAAAGAGTTGGATGAACAAAAAGAAAAATTCATCAGGCTTTATGCTGACTTCGACAATTTCAAACGCAGAAATGCAAAAGAGAGAGTTGAATTGATTCAGACTGCTGGAAGAGAAGTGATTCAATCTATGTTAGAAGTATTGGATGATTGTGAACGTGCAGAAAAGCAGATGAATCAGAGTGAAGATTTAAAACAAATTCGTGAAGGAATTGGACTCGTTTTTACCAAATTCAGAAACGCTCTTCAGTCAAAAGGTTTAAAAGAAATGAAATCAGTTGGCGAAGAATTCAATCCTGATTTTCATGAGGCTATAACAGAAATACCTGTACCCGATGAAAAAATGAAGGGACGTGTGGTAGATGAAGTAGAGAAAGGATACACATTGAACGACAAGATCATTCGTTTTTCTAAAGTGGTTGTAGGTAAATAATTACAACCCAAGCAAATTATATATGGCAAAAAGAGATTGTTACGAAGTATTAGGGGTCGCTAAAACTGCAAGTGCTGATGAAATCAAGAAGGCTTACAGAAAAGTGGCAATGCAATTCCATCCAGATCGAAATCCTGGTGATAAAGCCGCTGAAGAAAAATTCAAAGAAGCTGCAGAGGCATATGAGATTTTAAGTGATCAGGAAAAAAAGGCACAGTATGATCGATTTGGACATGCAGGTCTAAACAATCGTGGTGGTTTTGGTGGTGGTCAAGGGATGAACATGGAAGATATCTTCAGCAATTTTGGAGATATTTTTGGTGATGATATTTTTGGTAGTTTCTTTGGTGGTGGCGGTGCTCGTCAACGAGGTGGAAAAGCCAGGGGAACCAGAGGAAGCAATCTTCGAATCAAATTGAAGATGAATTATGAGGAGATTGCAAAAGGTGCCAATAAAACTGTAAAAGTTAAAAAGTATACTGGTTGCTCTACCTGCAGTGGATCTGGTGCAAAAGATAAAAACTCGGTACAAAATTGTTCTACTTGTAATGGAACAGGTCAGGTTAGAAAAGTAACCAGCACATTCCTTGGTCAAATGCAAACTGTTGGCACTTGTCCAACTTGCAACGGAGAGGGTTCTACCATCACAAATAAGTGTACTGCATGTAAGGGTGAAGGAAGGGTTTATACAGAAGAAACCATCAATATTGATATTCCTGCAGGCGTTCAGGATGGGATGCAACTGAGTTTGAGTGGGAAAGGAAATGTGGGCGAACGTGGCGGATCATCAGGAGATCTGATTGTATTGATCGAGGAAGAGGCGCATGCCGAATTACAGAGAGATAATTTGAATGTTATATATGATATGCATATCAGCATACCAGATGCTGTGTTTGGATCAAACATTGAAGTTCCAACCATTGATGGTCGTGCAAAAATTAAAATTCCTCCAGGAACACAAAGTGGAAAAATATTTAGGTTAAAAGGGAAAGGATTTCCATCTATCAATTCATATGAAAAAGGAGATCAAC
>CAYFLQ010000116.1:0-1120 GCA_964344065.1 uncultured Sphingobacterium sp.
TGCTTTATTAATATTTTATGTTGTTATAATTAATAACTTAAGTTCTCAAAAGTCATCATTACCATGAAATATTTTTCAATCATTGCATTGCTGTTTTTATCGCTTCAATCATTTTCTCAACAGAAAAAATTGAGTGTTGTTTGGGACCTCTCCTCTACAGATACTTCTGAACAAGCTGCTGTATTCAGACAAATCAACAATGCACTCGCCCAGGTTCCAGATATGCAGATTGAAGTGGTGTTTCATGGCCAGGCCATTTTTGCAATGATGAAAGACTCTACTCAGTTTGATTCAAGAATAAAACTGGCAAAAGAAAAAGGAGTGACATTGGCAGTTTGCAATAATTCATTAAGAAGATATAAAATAGATCCATCGCAAATTAAAACTGAGGGAATCGTAGTTCCGAGTGCAGTTGTAGAGCTGATCAGAAAGCAATCCGAAGGATGGAGTTATCTCAAAGCGGCTCATTAATGTTTTGGGTTATGCGTTTTGGGTTTTGGGTTTTCATTGTTTTTGGGTTTTCATTGTTGGAACCCTTTTCATCTGTTGCTCAAAACAAATCAAAACCCAATATCATTTACATCTATGCAGATGATTTAGGATATGGTGAATTGGGTTGTTATGGTCAAACAAAAATCAGCACTCCACACATTGATCAACTTGCAAAAGAAGGCATTCGATTTACACAACATTATAGCAGTGCACCTGTATGCGCTCCATCTAGATGTATGTTGATGACAGGTAAAAACCCTGGTCATTCTTATATCAGAGGCAATTATGAGATGGGTGGATTTGAAGATGAAAAAGAAAGAGGACAAATGCCTTTGCATGATGGGGCATATACGATTGCAAATATGTTGAAAGAGAGAAATTATGCAACCGGCATGGTCGGTAAATGGGGCATGGGTGTTGTGGGAACTACTGGATCTCCATTGAATCATGGATTCGATTATTATTATGGTTACCTCGATCAAAAACAAGCACATAATTTTTATCCAACGCACCTATGGGAAAATGACCGTTGGGATTCTTTGAACAATCCTTTTATATATGTTCATCGTCCACTTGATTCAACCACAGCAACTGAAAAAGATTTCAATTATTATAAAGGGAATGAGTA
>CAYFLQ010000116.1:1130-5269 GCA_964344065.1 uncultured Sphingobacterium sp.
GAATGAGTACGCTCCACAAAAAATGACTGAAAAAGCACTTGCGTTTATTGAAAAAAATAAATCGATTCCCTTCTTTCTTTATTTGCCGTATACCATTCCCCATCTTTCACTTCAACTGCCCGATGAATATGTAAACAGATACAAGGGAAAATTTGATGAGCATCCTTACTACGGACAAAAAGGATATGCGGCAACCCGATATCCACTTTCCACCTATGCAGGCATGATCAGTTTTCTGGATGATCAGGTAGGCATCATCATGGAAAAAATTAAATCACTGGGTCTGGATGAAAATACCATTGTGATGTTTTCGTCAGACAATGGAACAACCTTTTCTGCACCGGTTGATAAAAACTTTTTCAACAGTGTAAGCGGTTTAAGAGGATTAAAAATGGAATTGTATGAGGGAGGAATTCGTGTTCCTTTCATTGCAAGATGGCCTGGTAAAATCAAGGCTGGTAGTACCTCTGATGTGGTTTCCGTGCAATATGATATGATGGCAACACTGGCTGCATTAACAGGATCTGCTGTTCATCATACCGACGGAATTTCATTGTTGCCAACGCTGTTGGGTCAACAACAAATGCAGCATCCCTATTTGTATTTTGAATATCCTGAAAACGGAGGCCAGGTTGCAGTGAGAATGGGAAATTGGAAAGGGGTTAAAAAAAATCTGATTAAACAACCAACCGCCATGTGGGAACTGTATGATCTTTCAAAAGACCCAAAGGAACAGCAAAATGTTGCTGATCAACACAATGATATCTTGAAACAATTGGATGCCATTGTAAAAAAAGAACATCAACATCCGGTTGTGAATGATTGGGAAGTGGTAGACAGAATAAAATAATCAAAGTTCGCACAAGCGCTCTGCTGCTGTGCTGAGTGTTTCCTCTTTTTTTGCAAAACAGAATCTCAATACTTTATCATCTTCACCTTTTTGATAAAAGGCAGATACTGGGATAGTAGCAACACCAATGTTTTTGGTCAGATGAATGGCCATGTCCATAGATGACATGTCGGAAATATTTTCATACGTACCACATACAAAATAACTTCCTGATGAATGGTGCAATTTGAATCGGGATGATTTCATTTTATCTAAAAAGAAATCTCTTTTTTGTTGCATGAATGAGGAAAGTGAGAGATATCTTTCTTTCTTTTTGAGATGTTCTGCCAATGCAACCTGTGTTGGAGTGAAACAACAAAAAGCATCAAACTGATGCAGCCTTCTGAACTCGGCCGTATAGGCTTTAGGGGCAACGCAATAACCCAATTTCCATCCTGTACAATTGTATACTTTTCCAAAAGAGAAACAAACAAAGCTTCTGTTGTAGAGTTCAGGATATTTTAAAACACTGTTGTGTTCTTTTCCATCAAATACAAGGTGCTCATATACTTCATCGCTTACCAAAAAAATATTCGTGTTGGATAATATCTCCTGAAGCATTCGCATATCATCGTCAGAAAGAATGGTTCCTGTTGGATTGTGCGGAGTATTGACGATGATCGCTTTTGTTTTTTTGCCAATGGCTGATGTTACTTTCTCCCAATCAACTGAATAATCAGGAAATCTCAACGGAATGCGAATCGGAACACCTCCATTTGCAATGATGTTGGGGATATAACAATCATATGCTGGCTCAAGCACAATGACTTCATCACCTGGTTCTAAAATGGTACTGAAAGCAGTGTAGATGGCATAACTGCCTCCGGGGGTAATGGTTATTTCATCTGCTGCAGATACCTGGTTATTGTAAAGACCGAAGATTTTTTCAGCGATCGATTCTCTCAGAGGCATATAACCAGCCATAGGAGCATACTGATTGAATCCTTGCAGAATTTTTTCGGATGCAAGTGCAGCCAACTCCTGGTCCATTTCAAAATCTGGAAAACCTTGTCCAATGTTGATGGCATTGTGTTCTGCGGCCAGCGCACTCATCACCGTAAAAATGGATGTTCCGGTATTGGGAAGTTTTGATTGAATGGGGATCATTCACTACAGGTATTTATCTCCTTTGTTTCTTTTTACTTCAGCAACGTATTGTTTTATTTCCTGCTCTTTTTCTTTTTTACAGATCATCAGCACATCATCGGTATCTACAACAATGTAATCATCCATTCCTTGCAACAATACGAGTTTATTGTTGGGGGCATGTATCATACAACGCGTTGCGTCAATGACCATCACTTCATTTCCTGCAACAGCATTTCCGAGATAATCTTTTTCCATGTTATCATGTGCAGAGTTCCATGTACCCAGATCACTCCATCCAAAAGAAGAAGGAATGATGTATACATTTTCTGCTTTTTCCATGATGCCAAAGTCAATTGAAATATTAGAGCACTGAGGATATATTTTTTCAATCGCTTCTTTCTCTGCAGCGGTATTGAATGTAGACTTTTCAGCTTCAAACAGCTCTGCGATTTCAGGAAGATATTTTTCAAATGCAGTAATGATGCTGCTCACTTGCCAAACGAATATACCTGCGTTCCACAAAAACTCTCCACTCGATAAAAATGTTTTAGCAAGTTCAAGATTTGGTTTTTCTGTGAAGGTTTTTACTTTGTATACGTTGTCGCTTGCTGGTTGTTGTTCAAATTGTATGTAACCATATCCTGTATTTGGATGAGATGGCTTGATACCCAATGTGATCAATGCTTTGTGTTGAGATACAAAACTCAAGGCTTCGAGACAAACTTTTGTGAAACCAGTTTCATCGAGAATCAAATGATCTGACGGAGCGCAGATCAATGAACCTTTCTCATTCAACTCTTTTAACTTGTATGAAATATATGCCACACAAGGAGCAGTGTTTTTTCTGGAAGGCTCTGCAACGATATTGGCCAATGTTATTCCTGGAAGCTGCTCCTGAACGATCGGAACATATTCTTCAGAAGTAACGATGTAGATATTTTCTTCGGGAATGAATTTTTTAAATCGATCGTAGGTAGATTGGATCAGTGTGCTTCCATTTCCAAGGATATCCAGAAACTGTTTAGGGTAAGAAGTTCTGCTCATCGGCCAAAAGCGACTTCCAATTCCTCCTGCCATGATGGCTACATAATGCTGTTTATTCTTCATTGGTTGCTATTTAAACCAGTGCTTTTTTTATTAAAATACTGTGCATTCGTGGTTTGATCTGGGGAGCGCCTTTTTGGTGAGGGTCAAAATTACCATATTTATCAATGTTTTAGCTAACGCATGGTTTGAATTCGCTATGCTTTTAGGTAAATTCGTTTCCCTTTCGTATATTATAGAAGAAAGATGCCCCCAGTAAAGCAAAAAAAAACCAGTTCAGTTAAATCTTCCACCAAAAAAACTGCGAAGAAATCAGGGTTCGATTTATATGGACCCTTGCAGAGTTTTTTTGGTTTTGATTCCTTTCGCGGCAATCAGGAAGCCATCATTGAAAACCTGCTCAATGGCAATGATACTTTTGTAATCAAGCCAACAGGCGGAGGCAAAAGCCTGTGTTATCAGCTTCCAGCTCTTATCAGTGAAGGGTGTGCCATTGTGGTTTCTCCATTGATTGCATTGATGAAAAACCAGGTTGATTTGGTCAGAAGCTATAGCAGCAAGGACGATGTTGCCCATTTTCTGAATTCTACGTTGAATAAAAAAGAGATCAAGGAAGTACATGATGATTTAGCATCTGGGAAAACAAAAATGCTTTATGTGGCTCCAGAAACATTGACCCGACAGGAGAACCTGGATTTTTTCAGTGATTTGAATGTTTCATTTTTTGCAGTAGATGAAGCACATTGTATTTCAGAATGGGGACATGATTTCAGGCCAGAATACAGAAGGCTGAAAGAAATGATGGATCAAATCAATCCAGATGTTCCAATCATAGCACTTACTGCAACGGCAACTCCTAAAGTACAGCAGGATATTGTTGCCAATCTTGGTTTGCGAAAGCCCGACATTTTTATATCTTCTTTCAACCGGCCAAATCTGGATTATGAAGTGAGACCAAAAGTGGCGAAAGATCAAACTATCAAGAGCATTGTAAAGTTCATTCATGAAAACAGGGGCAAGAGCGGAATTATTTATACGCTCAACAGAAAAACAACAGAGGAATTATCTGAAATACTAAAAGTAAACGGCATCAGTGCCGGTGCATATCACGCAGGAC
>CAYFLQ010000117.1:0-5257 GCA_964344065.1 uncultured Sphingobacterium sp.
GCTTCGATTTGTTTTGCACTGCCTGCATTGAAATCCTCCAAATGTTGGATGGCTTTTTGATATTCGCCTAACTGCATGTAACACTCTCCTGCATAGAGCTGAGCGAGATTGCCAGATGCTGTTCCTCCATACTTTGATATCACTTTTAAAAACCCAGCTTTTCCCTGAGCTCCATTCAATGCAAGAGAAAATGAATCCTTTCTAAAATACTGTTCTGATGTAAAGAGTTCTTCACTTGCCTTTTGTTCATTTGGCAATTGTATAAAATTCTTATAACCTAAGTACCCACCAATTGCAATGATTACAATGGAAGAGACCAAGATCAGCGATTTAGAATTTTTTTGCCAAAAACCAACTGCTTGGCTTACAATTTCCTCTTCAGACTTTTCAACTTTTGATTTATCAGACATTTGAAACTATTTATTAATCAACTATAAATGGATAATCTGCCTGTTGATAAACGTCTTTCAACAATTCATCGTTGTCAGGCCAAGGACTCTCTTCAGCAAATCTCACAGACTCTTCTACAACCAGTCTGATCTTTTCATCAATTGCTGCGATCACATCAGCAGAAACCTTGAAGTCATTCAGAAGCTTTGCTTTGGTGACTTCAATAGGATCTTTTTCTTTGTATTCCTCCACTTCATCTTTGCTGCGATATTTTTGAGGATCACTCATTGAATGACCTTTGTAACGATATGTTTTCATTTCAAGCAAGGTAGGTCCACCGCCTTCTCTTGCACGTTTCACTGCTCTTGCAACAGCTTCATGAACTGCCTCCGGACTCATCCCATCTACTTTGTCACCTGGCATGTCATATGCATCTGCCAGTTTATAGATATCTGTTACGTTAGATGTTCTTTCAACAGATGTTCCCATTGCGTAGTGATTGTTTTCGCAAATGAAAATCACCGGTAATTTCCAGAGCATGGCGAGGTTGAAGGTTTCATGCAGCATACCTTGACGTGCAGCACCATCCCCAAAGAAAGTAAGACAAACATTGTCGGTCCCTTTGTATTGCTCAGCAAAAGCCAATCCGGCACCAGTGCCTATTTGTGCGCCCACAATTCCATGTCCCCCAAAAAAATATTCATTTTTTCCAAAGAAGTGCATGCTTCCACCTTTTCCTTTTGAACAGCCCGTAGCCTTTCCATATAATTCAGCCATGCAGGCATTGGCAGAAATTCCCTTGGCCAAAGCATATCCGTGGTCACGATAGGCAGTAATAAAGGGGTCTTCTTGGCGTGTTGCTGTCATACATCCTGCAGCCAATGCTTCTTGCCCAATGTACAGATGACAAAACCCACGTATTTTCTGCATTCCATAAAGCTGACCAGTCTTCTCCTCGAACTTGCGAAGAAGAAGCATTAATTCATACCAGTACAGATATGTTTCCTTCGAAAATTTCGTTGCTGCCATAATCAGTTGATGCTCTTTTTTAAGATCTGCAAATATAGTGCGAAATTGCTGAAAATGATCGCTGAAAATCAATCGGTTTGAACTCGGTTAATTATGCCCTGATCCTGTAATTTTACCCATATTTTTCACTTTGTTTAGCATACAACATATAGATCTTACCCAGTTTAGGAATTACAGCAAGGCGACCTATGATTTTTCAGAAAGAATTGTTGCGATTTGCGGATCCAATGGTGTGGGAAAAACAAATCTCTTGGATGCTATTCATTACCTCAGTTTTACCAAAAGCTATTTCAATAAACCCGATGCGATAGCATCCAATATTGATCAAGGCGGATTCAGAATAAGTGGAACATTTGCATACGACCAACTGCAGAAAGAGGTTGCCTTGATATACAGAGAAAATGGAAAAAAAGAATTGCAGGTTGACCAAGCTTTGGTACAAAAATTCTCAGAACATATCGGTGAAATTCCCCTGGTTTTTATAGCTCCAGATGATACAAAATTGATCACTGGAGGAAGTGAAGAAAGAAGAAATTTCATAGACACACTGCTCTCTCAATGGGATCAAACCTATCTGAGCCATTTGATCAGATATCAAAAAGCCTTGCTTGAAAGAAATAAATTTTTAAAACAAATACACGAAGGGAATCTGGATAGTCATTTGTTAGAAGCTTATGACGAACAATTGGTGCTTCATGGCTCCTTTATACTTCAAAAAAGACTTTATTTTTCGAGTGAATTGCATGAAACCATTTTGGAGATTTTTCAATTCCTGGGTGAGCACCACGAACATCCTACCCTTCAATACATGGCAACAACAACAGTTGATTCCTACTCTTCTGATCTCAAAAAATCATTGCAAAAAGATCTTGCTCTTCAAAGAACCAATATTGGCGTACATAAAGATGATATTGAAATTCAAATGAATGGTCTTCCTTTCAAACAAACTGCATCTCAGGGGCAAAAGAAAAGCATGCTTTTCTCATTCAAATTAGCATCCTTCTCCATGATACAAAAGCAAAAACACATGGAGCCTATTCTGATGATGGATGACGTTTTTGAAAAACTTGATCAATTCAGGCTACAACGGCTGATGGAATGGGTATGTATTCAACACAAGGGACAAGTTTTCATAACTGATACACATGATGACCGATTGAAAAAACTTATGAAGGATATTTCCTTACCTTTCCAAATGATACAACTCTGAATATGTCTGATGCCCTTTCTCTTGGAGACGCTTTAAAACAATTTCTGAATCAAAGCAGGATCAAACACAGCATTCAATCTCTCCAAATTGAAGATCATTGGGAAAAAATCATGGGTCCGACAATTAGTAAATACACCGATAAAATTGAAATCAGAAAAAACACGTTGTTTATTTACACTACCGTAGCACCATTAAAAAATGAATTGGTATTTCAAAAAAAACTGATTGCTGAAAGAATCAATGAAAGTTTTGGTGAGGAAATTGTAAAAGAGGTAGTTATTGTTTGATAGAAGCTTTGATGTCTTCCCTTCCCCATTTCTCTAAAATAACCCCTTGCTGAATGCGATACAATGTAGGCGTAGACCTTGCAGCTGTTTTGATGGCTACTGCATCGCCTTTATAAATTGGAACGCTGATATTTGCTTCTGTCAATACTTGATTTACTTTATCAAAATCTGATGTTATCACGATAACAGGTCTTCCATCCTGTAGTTGAACAGTTGTGATTGCTTTAAAATCATTTACCCATGCATGATATGCATCCATCTTTTTTACAAACAACACAAGCATTTCTCTTGGGTCAGAAAGAATGGCTTGGGTTGTATCATTTCCTTCTGGAGTATTGATGACAAAATCTTTTATGGGAGGCTTGGCATTCCCCTCGCGAATCAATTTATCATATCTTCTTATGAACGTGTAAGAAGTGTCATTGAAGTCTGCTGGAAAATGATCTGAATCAAACTCAACTTCTTGCCCATTTTTGTTATAAACGTAATTGATTACAGTGCTGTCTGGAACAGATCCTGCGGGAGCTTTCATTCCTTCTTGAATGTCAACCCCTACTTTATAAGGCAAACAGTCTATATAGGGCAAATGCTGTAATACATGCCATTGTACAAAGAAACTTCCAAATGATGTGAGGAGCAAAATGATGATGGAAAAGATGTTGCCAGTAATGGGTTGAATATTCTTTCGCTGGAGTAATAACAGCCCGATCATAAAAAACAGTATCAAGTCCTTGTAAAAGGATTGATCTGCAGTCAACTTGATACAATCTCCAAAACAACCGCATTCACGGATTTTTCCAGACAGTACTGCATAGCCAGTTAGGAATGTAAAAAAAATGATCAGTACAAATAGCAACCAACTGAACAATTCAAATTTCCAACCAAGTAAAACTGCCACTCCTGCAATGATCTCAAACGCAATCATCAATATGGAAAAAACAAGTGTATAATCATTTAAAAAAGTGATGTTCCAAACTTCAAAAAATTCCTGCATTTTATAGCTCAACCCTGATGGATCATTGGCTTTGATCAATCCACTGAATATGAAAAGTACTCCAACAATGATTCTGAAAAGATGCAGTATAACTTTCATGTATGATTAAGCTTTATGACCGGGCTTTCCCTCTTCTATGAGGATCAATCCGAACAATGCATAATTAATGATGTCAACAAAATTGGCATCAATTCCTTCACTGATGATGGTTTTGCCCTCATTAGCAAGGATTTGTCTGATTCGACTAAGTTTCATGAGAATCAAATCGACATAACTTTCCTGACTCATATCTCTCCAGGCTTCACCATAATCGTGATTTTTATCTAGCATGGTATTTCTGGCAAATGCTATATTTTCCTCATAAAGTTTTGCAACCATTTCAGCATGTAATTCCTGAGGCTGCGTATCATCCATTTTTAATTGTATCAGTCCGATGATTCCATAATTGACGATTCCTTTGAATTCTGCATTGATATCATCCCCCACTTTTTGCACCTTTTTTTCTTGGATGGTTCGGATCCTCATTGCTTTGATAAAGATCTGATCGGTGATAGAAATAATTCTCAGGCAACGCCAAGAGGTACCGTAATCAATGGTTTTTTTGATGAAAATATCTTTACAGGACTGTACAGCACGATCGTATTGTTGGTTTGTAGTAGAATTCATCGAAATTTGCGATATAGATGCAAATGTAATAAAGGAATTGACATGTACCAGCTAACCTCCCATAATCAAACGCTTCTCATTGATCGACCACTTGTAATGGGCATTGTCAATTGTACGCCAGACTCTTTTTATACTGGAAGCAGAACAAAAGATTTAATCCATGCTTATTCCATGATTGACCAAATGGTAAGTGATGGTGCAGATATCGTTGATATAGGGGGAAGAAGCACAAGGCCAGGCAGTGTAGAAATTTCAGCTGAAGAAGAGCTTCAAAGGGTGATGGATGTGATTCGTTATATCGCGAAAAAGTATCCAAATCAATGGATGTCTATTGATACTACAAAAGCAATGGTAGCTCATGTTGCAATACAAGAAGGATGTAGGATTATCAATGATATCAGCAGTGGTGATATGGATAACGAAATGATTGAAACCGTATCGAGATTAAAGGTTCCTTATATTTCCATGCATATGCAAGGAAGACCTGATACGATGCAATCCAATCCAACTTATGACCAGATAACCAAAGATGTTTTCTCGTATTTCAAGTCAAAAATTACACAGTTTCAACAACATGGTATAGAACAGATCATCATAGATCCAGGTTTTGGATTTGGTAAAACAATCGAACACAATTATACCTTGTTGAGAGAATTAGATTCTTTCATGTCACTTCAGAAG
>CAYFLQ010000118.1:0-5252 GCA_964344065.1 uncultured Sphingobacterium sp.
GGCTATCGTCACCTGTCATAAATGGGTTCATCAACAATGAAACTGATTTGGTCAGACAGCTTTGGCTGGATAATATTTTTTATGGATTGAACCTATCCACACAATACAAGCAATTGAATAGAGAGCTCACCTTCGGAGCCAACACAAGTATGTATGATGGAAACCATTTTGGTAAAATCATATGGGCTGATATACAGATTCCAAAAGAGCATAAATGGTATGATTTGAATGCCCATAAAAATGAACAATCCATGTATGCAAAATGGCTGGAGAAAAGAGGTGACTTTCAGTTCTTCGGTGATATACAGATCAGAAATGTTCAATATGATTTGAATGGCTTCAGAACAAATCCAGCACTATTTATCAATCAGCAATGGACATTTTTCAATCCAAAAACAGGTATTCGATATTCAAAAAACAATCTGAGCACCTATCTCTCCTACGCCAAAGCAACTAAGGAGCCCAATCGGGATGATTTTGAAGCTGGAAAATCAGAAATTCCTAAACCTGAAAAATTAGATGATGTTGAAGCAGGTATACAAAAAACAGAAAAAAAATATCGCATTGGGATCACGCTATATTACATGAATTACAGAGATCAATTGGTATTAACTGGCAAAATAAATGATGTAGGTGCCTATACTAGAACAAATATTCCAAAAAGCTATAGAAGTGGAATTGAGTTTGAAGGGAATTATTCAATTACAAAATGGCTACAACTCAGCAACAACATTGCATTGAGTCAGAATAAAATAAAATCATTCACTGAGTATTACGATGATTATGACAACGGTGGACAAAAAACCAATCATTTTTCATCAACCAACATTGCCCTTTCGCCAACCGTTGTTCATCATTCAACATTGACAGCAGCCATATCAAAAAGCACTGATGTAAAGTGGATTACAAAATATGTAAGCAGACAATATTTGGATAATACTTCTAGAAAAGATCGTAGTCTTGATCCATATTTTATAAATGATGTACAACTAAACAAATCATTTGTCACCAAATCAGCGAATACCATTTCGATCATATTTCAGGTCAATAATCTGTTGAACACTTTATACACTCCAAATGGCTACACGTACAGTTATCAATATGGAGGACAAGTAGTGAATAATAATTATTATTACCCCATGGCCAAGAGAAATTGGATGTTGGCATTGAATATAAGCCTGTAAGAAGCAAAATTATTACTGTGGAAATTGCTCCTGCCATGCAAGCATACCACCAACAACATTGGTGACATTTGTGAAGCCCATCGATTCAAGTATCAAAGCTGCTTGTCCACTTCTGTTGCCACTTCTGCAGTATAGATATACTTCTTCTTCTTTTAATTGTTCAATGGATCCGACATCGCCTACTCTGATGTCACCTAAAGGAATCAGCGTTCCTCCAATATTAAATGCTGCATGTTCTGATGGCTCTCTAACGTCTACCAAATTTTTTACTTGGCCTTTATCCATCATTTGTTTCAACGTGTTTACATCGATTGTTTTCATGGGTGCAAATTTATCAAATTTTGACTATTGATTATTGGGCTGTTCGGGTGTAACAGGGCGTTCAGGTTTAGACAATGAAAGTTTTACATCAACCAATTGCCCAACGCGAAGAACATTTACATTGTTTTGAGCATCGTATGGAGGTGGATTTTGCCAATAGACAAATCCCGCGATGGTATCTGTTATACCAGGATCCAACATGATATTGCCTGTTGAAATGCCATTTGATTGCAATATCATTTTTGCTTCACCAAAAGTCATTCCAAAAAGATCTGGCACTGGAAGTTCTGCACCTCCAAGACCTGAGCCAATCGTCAATGATATGGCTGACCCCATCCTTACTGGAGACCCTGGCTTGATGGAAATCCCTCCTACCAATTGATCTCTGACAGCATTTTTTGCAATGTCTGGTATATAGGTTGTATCACCGATTTTCAATCCAATAGACTTTAATTCCAACAACGCATTACGCAAACTCATGCCAATAAGATTAGGCATAGAGATGGTAGGTGGTACAGTTCTATTAATGGTAAGATATATAACCCTGTTAACTTTAACTGTTGCCTCAGGATCTGGAAATTGCTTGATGATATTATTGGCGGGCAACGTATCTACGTAGATGGAGTCCTGAATGACTACTTCAAAACCTTTCTGCTCCAAATTGGACTGTACATCATCCAACTGCTTTCCTTTTACATCAGGCACTACCAGATACTCTCCATGATTGGTAATAACATTCAACATCAATAAGAAAAATCCAATGAGTAAAATGGATACACCTATTCCAGCCAGTATGTTCTGCCAAAGAGGTCTTTTCGTTATGAATGAAAAATCCATTTGATTCACTTCTTTTGTTGCAATGCATCTTCAATGAGCATTGAGTAAAAATCTTTTAAATCCATGCCCATTGCAGCCACTTGCTGAGGCACCAGACTTGCATCACTTTGCCCAGGCACAGTGTTTATTTCAAGCAAATACGGTTCTTGGTCTTTTTCGTCGAAGATGAAATCCATTCTTACAACTCCCCTACAATTAAAAACTGCATATATGCCAGCAGCTGCATTTCGTACCTTTTGAGCAGTTTCTTCGGAACAAACAGCAGGAGTTATTTCTGTTGATTTACCTTGATATTTGGCTTCAAAATCAAAGAAATCATTTTGCGACATCACTTCAGTAAACGGCAGTGTTATAATCCTGCCATTTGATTTAAACACCCCGATTGTAAATTCTCTACCAGATATAAATTCTTCCACCAAGACCTGATCATCTTCTTTGAAAGCTTTATCCAACGCATCCTCCAGCCCTTCAGCCGAAGATAATTTACTCATTCCAATACTTGATCCCCCATTATTGGGTTTGACAAAAACCGGATATTTCATTTTCAAAAGCAACTCTATCTTATCCTGAAAATTTTCTTTAAAAAGATGGTGTGATTTTGCAACCCGGTAACCAGCAGCACCTGCAATCGCTACTGTGTATCGTTTGTTGAATGTAATGGCAGAGGTAGTGGCATCACAAGAAGTATATGGAATATTCAATAGATCAAAATAACCTTGAAGCTTACCGTCTTCTCCAGGTGTGCCATGAATTCCAATGAAAATTGCATCAAAACAAATTTTCTTTCCATCCATGAAAAGAGAAAAATCATCTTTGTTCACCAACACTTCTTCACCAGTTGGTTTTTTATGAAACCATTTTGTGGGTGTGATATCAATTCTATAAAGATTGTACTTGCTTTGGTCAATATGCTTCTCAATAGTGATTGCACTTTTATAAGAGATCACTGCCTCTGAAGAATACCCACCTGTTACCAAGGCAATGGTTGGGTTGGACATGTATGAGACTGCTTAAATATGTAATTTTTCTTTCTTTGACATCAACTCATCAACAGTCTCTCTGTATAATTCATCGGGAACACAACAGTCAACCGGACAAACAGCAGCGCATTGGGGTTCTTCATGAAAACCCTGACATTCAGTGCATTTGTTAGGAGTGATATAATAAGTATCATTGCTTATCGGTCCATTTTTATGCTCTGCCTCAACAACTGACCCATCCATGAGTGTGAAACTCCCTTTAACAGTAGTTCCGTCTGATATAGCCCATTCAACACCGCCTTCATAAATAGCGTTGTTTGGACATTCAGGTTCACACGCACCGCAATTGATACATTCATCAGTGATTTTAATCGCCATATTATTAAATTTTAATAAGGTTCAAAAGGCATTAATTTTGCAGCCAGCTAACACTCTAAAGTTAGCGTAATGGACTGAAAAATCAGGCATGAAATTAGAAAAAAGGATAGAATTATTAACACAACTTGGTCACTATCTATCAACAGATAATCCAGCCTACCAAGAAACCAGAGAACGTGCCTACCAAGAGAACAAATGGTTTCTTCCTGATTACAGTTTTCAGGCTGGCAAGGCCATTGCCGAGCATATGCTGAACACTCAGTTGCTCACCGCATTTGCAAGGAAATATCAAGTGCCCGATGATTCAAACAATAGCCTTACTGTAGGTATCATTTTTGCTGGAAATATCCCCTATGTCGGATTGCATGATCTGATTTGCTCCTTTTTATTTGGTTACAAAACTTCCATCAAACTGTCTTCTAAAGATACTGTGCTCTTTAAAAGCGTACTTGAATTGATGAAAAAATCGACTCCTGAAATTTCAGATTTGATTACCATCAATGAAATGCTCAAGGGATGCAATGCATACCTGGCTACAGGAAGCAACAACAGTGCTCGGTATTTTGAATATTATTTCGGTAAATACCCACATATCATCAGAAAAAATAAAACATCGATTGCCATCTTGGATGGAAATGAATCTGAGGATGACTTGAATAATTTGGCGGATGATATTCAACTTTATTTCGGATTGGGATGCCGAAACGTAACCCAAATCTATGTTCCAAAAGAATATGACTTTGTACCCCTATTGAAGGCCTTGAAAAAATATGGGCATTACAGGGACCATGACAAATACAAAAACAATTTTGACTATCAACTGACCATTGCAATCATGAACAACAGGTTTTACATGACCAATGATTCAATTGTGTTGATAGAGCATCCAACACCCTTTTCGCCCATTTCACAATTACATTATCAATTCTATAACAATAAAGAGGATGTTCTTTCCACGGTAAAAAAGGATGAAATTCAATGCATAGTCGGAAATGGATTTGTCCCATTTGGTCAAGCTCAGCAGCCTAAAATCGAAGATTTTGCTGACGGCATTGACACCATGGATTTTCTAAAAAAACTGACTATTTGATCGTTGAAAGCGACAACCGCCTAAGGATTTGTTAAATAGGATGACAGGTTGACTGAAATTCAGTCATGTTCATTTATTTGCAGTGTGAAAAGGCATAAAAATTGATCACCTCATTAAAACAACACATATGAACATGAGACAAACATTGACCGTGGTTTTAATCAGTGCCGCAACTTCCGTTGCTGCTATGTTTGGTTATGATTCATTGATTAGAAAACCAAACTCTATTCAACAAAACATTTCGAAATTACCTGCCAGCTATGCAGGATTCTTTGACAGCAATACAAACGTTCCTGGTCAACCGATTGACTTCCAGCCTGCATCTCAGGCAGCAGTACCAGCGGTAGTCCATATTACCACCACCATTGGAAACAACCAAGCCAGCAATAATCTTCCTAAAACCAGAAGAAGTCCATTCAGCGATTTATTTGGAGAAGATTTTTTTGATGACTTTTTTAATGG
>CAYFLQ010000119.1:0-5219 GCA_964344065.1 uncultured Sphingobacterium sp.
GTAAATACAGGTAACACAATATGATCTGTTGTCTTTAGTGGCAAAAGCCCAAATTGATTGTCTAGGTAAAAAGAATTCCCATCTGGCGTAAATACTCTTGCAACGGGATTCTTTTGCATGATATCTACATGAAGAATTTGCTGATTATCAAAATAGATATCCGCCTTTTTGATCCATGGATTTTTTTCAAGTTGTCTTTCCAGTTCATATAAATTGGTAGAGGCAACTGGTCTTCCAACTGGCGCTTGCTTCAATTGAGAGGGCCATAAAGTATTGAAGACTTCATCCTTTTCAATCATATTGATCAACTGAACATCCATGAAAGTGATTTCAACACTTTTACATGTAGCTGACTTTTCTTTGACAATTGCACTGATCAATAGAAATGAAAGTCCAGATCCAATGGAGATCCACAATAAAATATGTAAGACTTTCAATATGATGGCCTTCTTGATCATTGCTGTTGTAAAATATTTTTTAAGGGTTCAACACATTTATCAATATCCCCTGCACCTGCAGTAATCAGCAATTCAGGTTTATGTTGATCAACATATTTTTCAAGATCAGCATACGCTATGAGTGAAACCTTGGTTTTCACTCGTTCAGCAATCAAATTGCTTGTCACACCTTCAATGGGTTTTTCTCGAGCAGGATATATAGGAAGCAAAACAGTTTGATCTGCAATCGAAAGGCTCTCAGCAAATCCAGCTGCAAAATCACGTGTCCTGCTAAAAAGATGAGGCTGAAAAACAACTGTGATTTTTTTTGTAGGAAAAAGGTTCTTAGCGCTAGAAATCAACGCACGCAATTCTTCTGGATGATGTGCATAATCATCAATAAATACCCTTTGAGGTGTTTTCAGGATGTACTCAAATCTTCTTCTGACTCCTTTGAATCCTGCGATAGCTGAGCGTATTTTTGAATCTTCTATACCCAGATATTTTGCGATAGCAATTGCCACCATACTATTCTCTACATTGTGTGTTCCGCCCATGTTCAACTGAACATCATTCAAATTCCATCCAGGGCCTATTACATTGTATCGATAACAACCATCTGTTGTGCTGATTTGATTTGCATAGATATCTGCATCAGGGTTTTCGATGTGATAAGTGTAATGAGTATTTGCTTTAAACGATGCTTCTTTTGAGAGTCCTTTTTTCGTAATCAATAAACCATCTGCAGCTAACTGTTCGCTAAACGTGAAAAATGCTTTTTCCATTTCCTCAGCAGTTCCATATATATCAAGATGATCAGGATCCATGGCGGTAATGGCAATGATGTTGGGATGAAGTTTCAGAAAACTTCTATCATATTCATCAGCTTCAATAACTGCACAATTATTTTCACTGCTCCAGAAATTTGTCTTGTAATTAGTTGAAATACCTCCTAAAAATGCGTTGCAACCATACGCCGTATCTCTCAGCACATGTGCTACCATTGTGCTGATGGTTGTCTTGCCATGGGTTCCGGCAATACATATATTATATGTATTGCTGGATATCATTCCTAATACATCGCTTCTCTTCAAGAGCTGCTTACCCAATGCTGTATAAAACGCTTTGATCATTGAATCGGCAGGTATTGCAGGTGTATATACAACCATATCGATGTCAGCCGGACAATCAGCTGCATCATCTTGAAACTGAATAACTGCGCCTTCTTTTGACAAGGCATCTGTAAGGGATGTTGATGTTTTATCATACCCATATACCTGAATGCCTATGGATAGAAAATAGCGAGCAATAGCGCTCATTCCAATTCCACCTATTCCAATGATAGAATCAATCATTCAATTTTATCACATTTATTATTTCATTTGCAATAAGTTGATCTGCATTTTTTACAAACATCTTAGATGCAGCTTCACCAATTGACTTTAATGTTTCATTATCTTTTAACATATTTACTATCATCGGCACCAATTCATCTTTTGCACACTCATCCTTGATCATGACCGCAGCATTTTTCTCAACAAGAGCTGTTGCATTGACTGTCTGATGATCTTCTGCTGCATGTGGAAACGGTACAAGAATAGAAGGTTTTCCTGTTGCGCAGATTTCTGCCAATGCAATTGCACCTGCTCGAGAAACAACCAAATCTGCAACTGCATATGCATAATTCATTTTACTGATGAATTCAGTAATACAAACTCCCTTGCGTTGACGCAATGATTGATCAACCAGGTCGAGATTTCCTTTTCCTGTTTGCCAGATGATTTGAACATTGCTATCCAATAATGTAGAAATACCATTTGCGATGGCATGATTGATACTTCTGGCGCCTAAACTTCCTCCAATAATCAGAACAGTGGGCACATGTTGCTTGATCCCAAAATATTCATAGGCCTCTTCCAGCGCAAAAGATGATTGAATGATTTCTGACCTGATGGGGTTTCCTGTTTTTAAGATCTTATTATGGGGGAAAAACTTTTCCATGCCATCAGTACCTACCATTACTGCAGATGCTTTTCTACCCAACATCTTATTTGCTTTCCCTGCAAATGAATTGGCTTCATGTAAAAATGTTGGGATTCCTTTTTTCTGTGCATAACGCAGCACAGGAAAACTGGAATATCCACCTACTCCAAAAACAGCATCTGGTTTAAACGAATTAAATATATTTTTTACCTGGATAAAACTTGAGATCAATTTGAATGGAAGATTCCAATTTTTCCAAAGTTTGGAACGATTGAAACCTGCTATATCTAGTCCTTCAATTTGATACCCTGCCTGCGGCACTTTTTCCATTTCCATTTTGCCTTTCGCACCTACAAATAAAATATTGATGGTGGCATCTATTTTTTTGATGGCATTTGCAACCGCGATTGCCGGGAAAATATGACCCCCTGTTCCTCCGCCTGCAATGATGATTTTTAACGCTCTCATGCTACACCTCCTTCTTGATTTGAATGTTCAGGCTCAGCTTTCCCCTCCATCATTTCAACATTTCTTGCAACACTCAGAATGATACCAATAGCAAGACATGTGAAAAGAAATGAACTTCCTCCCATACTCACTAAAGGAAGTGTTACACCCGTTACTGGAAACAGATTCACATTGACTGCCATATTAGCCATGGCTTGAATCACCAATGTAAAACTCAATCCAAGTGACAAAAATGCACCAAATGCATATGGACATCTTTTCATGATTCTCAAGCATCGATACAGAAACAGTAAATAAATCATCAATATCATTGCACCTCCAATCAATCCATATTCTTCAATGATGATTGCATATATAAAATCAGAATAGGGATGAGGAAGAAAATTTCTTGCTTCGCTGTTACCTGGACCCAATCCAACCCAACGACCTTTAGCAATGGCAATTTTTGCTTGTTGAACCTGAAAGGACGCTTCTTCTTTATCAGCATACATGAAATTTTGCACACGCTTGATCCATGTTTCTACTCTTCCTTTGGTTAACATGGTAGGCAATGGATCCGACTTCCCAGTTTGCTCATTATAATACATTCGGGCAAATCCTATCAACATCGCTATGGGCAACAATGCTATCAAAATCACCAACAACAAATGTTTGATACTTGCTCGACCAATAAATAACAACAACATACTGGTTGCCCCTGTCAACAATGCCGTTGAAAGGTTGGCTGGAGCAATCAATAAACATATTAAAAACACGGGTGCAATCACTGGCAAAAAACCAGTTTTAAAATCTTTGATGGTTTCCTGACGTTTGCTTAACTGTCTGCTCAAATACATGAATAATGAAAGCTTTGCCAAATCAGAAGTTTGGAAAGTAAGGTTAATGATTGGTAACCTGATCCATCGATTGGCATCATTCAAATTTGTTCCAAAGAAAAGCGTATACAGCAACAAAGGAACTGAGATGATAAATAGTACTTGAGCAACTTTTGAGTAAACAGTATAGTTGACAAGATGTGCAAAATAGATAATGGCTACGCCAATGGCAATGAAGACAATTTGTTTGAACAAATACGACTCTGTACTCTTGGATAATTTATATGCCAATGTGCCAGTGCTGCTATAGACAGCCAACAAACTCATCAATGTGAGTAATACTACAAGCGTCCAGATGACTTTATCACCTTTTGTACGCTTTGTAATACTCGATAATGAGTATTGTTTGATATCTAAACCTTCACCTTGCATCTTCTATAATTCTTTTACAGCTTTTTTAAATTGATTACCTCTGTCTTCGTAATTTTTAAACAAATCGAAACTTGCACAAGCCGGACTCAACAAAACCACATCTCCTTTTTTAGAATGTTCATATGCAGCTTTAACTGCTTCAACTGCACTCCCCGCATCCACTATATTTTCTACTATTCCATCAAATGCTGCATGGATTTTTGAATTATCGACACCCATACAAATAATTGCTTTCACTTTTTCCGCAACCATTTCCTTGATCAATTCATAATCATTTCCTTTGTCTACTCCACCAAGAATCAACGTGACAGGCTTTTCCATGCTTTCCAATGCAAACCATGTACTGTTTACATTGGTTGCTTTGGAATCATTGATAAATTCAATTCCTCGCACAGTTGCAACCTTTTCCATCCTGTGTTCCAAGCTTTCAAAAGAAGCAACAGCCTCACGAATTTTCTCCTTTCGTATACCTACAACAGATCCGGCAACTGCAGCAGCCATAGAATTATACTGATTGTGCTTCCCTTTGAGCGCGAAATCAAAAATGCTCATTGAGAAGGAATCACCATGCGCTACGGTCATGCTACCGTCTTTGATAAAAGCACCTTTTGGCATTTCTCTTTGCATACTAATGGGGAGTGGTTTAGAATGAAATGGATAATTTGTAAGTTGTTGAGTAGTAACAGGATCATCTGCGTTGTAGATGAAAAAGTCGGCCTCAGTTTGATTTTTGGTAATATTGAATTTTGCTTTGATGTACTTATTGAAATCATAATCATATCGATCCAAATGATCCTCAGTGATATTGGTCAATACCGCTACATCTGGCCTGAATGCGATAATATCATCCAATTGAAAACTGCTGATTTCAACTACATACAGTGGTTTTGGGTCTATGGCAATTTGCTTGGCGATAGAGTTGCCGATATTTCCTACCAATGCACAATCAATACCCCCTTTTTTACAGATCTGATAAATCAATGACGTAGTAGTCGTTTTTCCATTGCTACCTGTTATACCAATGATCTTACTACTCCCTTTATATCTGTACGCAATTTCAATTTCACTGATGATGGGAATACCT
>CAYFLQ010000120.1:0-295 GCA_964344065.1 uncultured Sphingobacterium sp.
CTTTATTATAGATTAAATACTGTGCCCATCAGGGTTCCATCACTGAGGGAACGAAAGGAAGATATTATTTTGCTGTTCAGAAAATTTGCAGTTGACTTTGCTGAAAAATACAGAACCAGTCCCATTCAACTTACTGAGGACGCAAAACAAGTTTTATTGAATTACCCTTGGCCTGGAAATGTGCGTGAATTAAAAAATATTGCAGAACAAATTTCAGTGTTAGCGGAGGAAAAATCAATCAGTGCATCAGAGTTAGAAAAATTTTTGCCCAAAATCAATCAAAACAATTTACCCA
>CAYFLQ010000120.1:308-5212 GCA_964344065.1 uncultured Sphingobacterium sp.
CGCGACATCCTTTATAAACTTTTTTTCGATTTGAAAAAAGATGTCACTGAAATGAAAAAAATGTTTTTTGAAATTGTTCAAAATCCATCGGTTGCCAATACGGTCTCTCAAATGGTGGAAGAAAATTACAGACAAGACATCCCCCTATCCAATCGATCTATTCATGAGACGTCAACGCACAACAATATTATCCCAGTTCATTCCGGTCAGCCTGTAATTTTATCCGACAGCAGGGATGTGGAAGATTCAATTGTTGTGGACGAATCTCTCAATATCATGGATAAGGAAAAAGAGCTGATTGAGAAGGCATTGAAAAAACACAAAGGGAAAAGAAAAGATGCAGCATCAGATCTTGGCATAAGTGAAAGAACCCTCTACAGAAAATTAAAAGAATATGACATTGAAGAATAGACATCTCATTAGATCGATTCGTCATTTCTTGTTTATTCTGTTGGCAGTATTGAGTATTCAAGGAACTTGTCGATATTCTTTAAAAGACGCTGCTCCTATCCCACCAGAAATAAAAACGGTCAGGGTATTTTTTATTGAAAACAAAGCGAGGTATATCAACCCCCAATTGAGTCCAAAGCTCACAGACAAACTCCGTCAGAAAATTGTCAACCAAACCAGGCTTTCTCAAACAAATGACGAAGCGGATTATGAAATCAGTGGTTATGTGAGTGATTATTCCGTTAGCACTTCTGGTATTTCTCAGCAACAGGTAGCCAGCAACAACTTAAATGTGACTGTACATATCATTTTTCGAAACAGGAAAGATGACAAGAAAAATTTTGAAACAGACATTACAAGGAATTTTCCATTTTCTGCCACCAAAACGCTTTCACAGGCAGAGCTTGACTTAAATGATCAGATGGTCAATAACTTGTCTGACGAAATTTTTAACCGAATTTTTTCCAATTGGTAAAGGTCTTATATTAGCATGATGGCGAAGGAAACAGATTATTTGGTGCAATCGCTTTTTGAAAGGGAAAGTTTACAAGAACTTACCATTGATGAATTGAAGGGCATGACAACTTCATACCCCTATTCATCTATTTTGCATTTCCTTTATTCAAAGAAATTAAAAAAATCTCTTCATCACTCCTACAGAGAGGCCGCATCCCATACTGCACTTTTTTACAATCAGCCACAATGGTTGTATTACCTTCTGAATGATGAAGCAGAAATTGGAACATTCAAGTCAAAACCATTACCCGAATTATTGCAATCGCTTTCTCAGGAAGAAGAAGAGATGGAGGAAAAAATGGTTGTAGATACCCCAGAACAAGCGGTTGAAGAAAATCTAAGTATTCCCATTGAGCCATATCATACAGTTGACTATTTTGCTTCTCAAGGCATCAAACTTTCCAAAGAAGAGCAGAAAGACGAACTGTATAAGAAGGTTCAGTCCTTTACCGCCTGGTTAAGAACAATGAAAAGACTCCAACCAGCTCCAGAGACAACTACGTATAAGAATATTGAGGAAATTTTTGGAGAGGCAAAAGAGCAAATCGATACAGATAAAAATGAGGTATTTACTGAAGCAATGGCAGAGGTCTATTTGAAACAGGGAATGAGGGAAAAAGCCATTGAAATCTACCAGAAATTAAGTTTGCAAAATCCTGCCAATCATACTACTTTTGCCGACAAGATTCAACAGATAAAAGATAATAACATATGACAACTTTATTCATTGTACTCATCATATTAGCCTCTATCCTACTTGGAGCTATTGTATTGATCCAAAATCCAAAAGGCGGAGGATTATCCGGAAATATTGCTGGATTCAGCAATCAATTTATGGGTGTAAAACAAACTACAGATGTGTTAGAAAAAGGAACATGGATTTTAGCAAGTGCCCTTGTTGTGCTCTGTTTGGTTTCTGCTTTGGTGATCAAAACTGGAAAAGGTGGTACATCTACCGAAACGATCAAAAATATTCCAACCACTGGAGCAACATCGAATCAGTCGACCCCTGCTATTCCAGCGCAACCTGTATCCCCAGCGCCGGTCAAATAAATTTTTAAACATTATGTTGAACCCCGCTCCCAAAAGCGGGGTTTTTTAATATATTGAGAAAATGGCAACAGCAAAAAAAATCAAGAAAAAAAATGTCAAGAAAAAAAGTGGACGCACTGGGATAGTGCTCATCAGTCTGCTTGCCATAGTATTTGCTGTGTTTTTTTATTCCATTTTTTTACGACCAGCAACCAGTTTTAAAGGCGAAGAAGTTGTTATATTCATTCCATCATCTAAGGCCAATAAAACTTTTGTCAAAAGCAAAATAAAGGCATCTATCAAACCTGCCCAATACACCAGTTTTCTGGCATTGGCAGAATGGTTCGGATATTGGGATCACATCAAGCCAGGAAGATATATCATTAAAAAAGATGCAAGTATTTTTAGTTTTTTTAGAAAACTCAATGGTGGAAGACAGTCGCCTATTACACTTACCATCAATAAATTCAGAACGAATCGTGATTTAGCCAGATTTATCTCTACAAAATTTGAATTTACCGAAAATCAATTTTTATCGTTTATACAAAAAAACGATTCCATTGCTCCTTTTGGAGTCAACCAACAGACGTTGATGACTATGATCATCCCAAATACTTATGAGATCTACTGGAATGTTACACCGAAAGAATTTCTTGAGAGGATGAACAAAGAATCAAACGATTTTTGGTCAGAAAACAGAATTGATAAAGCAAAACAACTAGAACTATCAAAAGAGGAAATCTATACCATTGCTTCAATTGTGGAAGAAGAAACCAATGATGAAATGGAAAAACCAACCATTGCAAGTGTATATGTAAACAGACTGAGAAAAGGGATGAACCTTGGTGCAGACCCAACTATTAAATTTGCATTGAATGATTTTACCCTTAAACGCATCACTTTGAACCATATCAATGCCACAAGTGCTTCCCCCTACAACACCTACAAGAAAAAAGGATTACCTCCCGGTCCTATTTGCACTGCTTCCATTGCATCAATTGATGCAGTTTTACAGGGTAAAAAGACAGACTATCTGTACTTTTGTGCAAAAGAAGATTTCTCAGGATCGCACAATTTTGCTGCCACTGATGTAGAGCACATCAAAAATGCAAAGAAATATCAGAGAGCATTAGACAGCCTGAGGATTCATTAACATCACATGATCAAATTACAAAGGATCATTATTGAAAATTGGCCAGTCAAACCAATCATCGATTGGTCGAAAAAACTTGTACTTCCTGGATTCGAAGGCATACCCTTGTATGACGTGATAGTCTTTTTTATGAAACAAACCAGACAAGTAGGACTCAATGAAAGAGCAGCATCCGTTGCATTTAATTTTCTGATGGCCATCCCTCCCCTTTTCATTTTTATTTTTACAACCATTTCATTGTTACCCGGTTCAAAAAAACTTTATTCGGAAATTTTAATCCTCCTTAAAAACATTATTCCAGATAGCAGGACATTCATCATGATAAAAAATGTAACAGATGATTTTTTTGCTGCAGGAACTGGAACGCTTTCAGTAGGTTTACTATTGGCTGCCTATTTTTCCTCTAATGCAACCGTAACACTGATGAGGACTTTCAGGAAATCTATGCTTCATATTGAAGTGGAGAACAGAAATTTCATTCAAATAAGAATTGCAGCCATCAAACTTACTTTGATTATTGTATTGCTTATCCTTGCAACAATTGTCATCATGTTTACACAAAATGTTGTTATTGGATACATCAGCAAAAGCCTTCATATCAAAAATCATTCATTGGATTGGATTATTGCAACAACCCAAATTGGACTCACTATCTTATTGATTTTCTTCGCAATTGGTTTAATCTACCGTCATGCCCCTCACGTACAGAAAAAATGGAAAATAAGAACCCCAGGATCTATTTTGGCAACCATTTTGATCATCCTCTTCTCCTACCTTTTTTCATATTGGGTAAATAACATTGCTTCTTATAATAAAGTATATGGATCATTGGGAAGTATATTGATCTTGATGTTTTTGGTCTTTGTCAATTCGTTGGTATTGCTAATTGGATTCGAATTGAACGTCTCTATAAACTCGATAAAATCAATCTCAGAAAAAAGAAATATACATTGATATGAAAACAAATGCACGCCCCTATGTGTTGGCAGAAACCAATTGGAAAGAAATCCAACAACATACATTTGATATTGTGGTGCTGCCATGGGGTGCTACAGAAGCACACAATTATCATATGCCTTATGCAACAGATAATTATCAGGTAGATGCAATCGCTTATGGCGCAGCTGAAAAAGCTTGGAACAAGGGCACAAAAGTATTGATCCTACCATGCATTCCATTCGGCGTAAATACAGGACAACTGGATATTGCCTATTGCATGAATATGAATCCATCAACCCAATTAGCCATTTTGAGAGATGTGTGTGATGTAGTCATGAGACATGGGGCAACTAAATTTATTATTTTGAATGGACATGGAGCTAATAATTTCATGTCGACCATCCGTGAATTAGCAGGTATTTACCCCTCCCTGTTCATATCCGTCATCAATTGGTTCCAATCTGGCAAGAAAGATGATATCTTTGTAAACAAAGGCGATCATGCAGATGAAATGGAAACCAGTGTGATGATGCACCTTCACCCCAACCTGCTACTACCACTCGATATGGCAGGTGACGGAGCTACCAAAAAATTCACCCCTAAAGGATTCCAAGAAGGCTGGGCCTGGACGCAAAGACCTTGGACGAAAATCACCAAAGATACTGGATCGGGAGACCCCTCAAAATCGAGTCCCGAAAAAGGCAGTGCCTTTATTGAAAGATGCACAGAAAACATTGCTGAATTTTTCTGTGAAATCAATAACAAAAATATTGAATCGTTATTAAAATAAAATTTATTATGCTTCCCATTCGTA
>CAYFLQ010000121.1:0-4808 GCA_964344065.1 uncultured Sphingobacterium sp.
TGGCTTATGGTTTTGGTAGCCCAAGAACAGATGCTGAAGCTGCAGTACGTGAGTCAATCTCTAACGTTGTAAACTTCGGTTTATCTAAGGATGCAGCAAATGCGAAAGCTCCTGCAGCTGCGGATGTTGATGCGTATGTAAACAAATTCTTGGCTGATTACGATGCAGCTCCAACCAATGAAGCTAAGTTGAACAAAGTTTTATATGAAGCTTGGTTCGCTGGTTATGGTAACGGTGCTGAAATGTACAACGCTCAAAGAAGAACTGGATATCCAAACAACGTGTTGGCTCCATTGGTATTGTATACCGATTTCGCTTTGAGATTACCAATTCCAAGAACAGAGGTTACATTGAATCCAAACGCGCCTAACCCAGTGCCTGTATTTTATTCAGAGCCTGTGTTCTGGGACGTATTAAAATTCAAATACAAATAACCCTTAAACAAGCATGATTATGAAAAATAAAATCACAAATACATTAGCTTTCATTATGCTTGCGTTGGCCTTTGTGTCATGCCGTAAGGAAAGTTTAAATCCTGTTACACCTCTTGAACCAGGTGTATATGGTCAAGGAAAATTGTTGAGTGGAAGCTTTTTGTCTGGCAACGATGCTGGATCAAAAGTGAACATGCAGCTGAAGTGGATCGATGTAAATCGTGTCCTCACCATGACCAAGCAAGAAATCTTCGTTACCTATTACCGTGATTATATCGACAAGGATGGCAACCCTGCAACTGCAGAGTTCGGTACCAAGTCTTTGTTAACCATGGATTGCAAAGGAAACGCAGAAGCTTCTACATTTAGCATTACTGCAGCAGATGTTTACAAACTGTTTGCTTCAGCTCAATTTGATTTTGGAAAAGGTAAAGTTGCTGTATTCGGCGCTGATCGTCCTGACGGAAAGCGTTTTACTGGCGATGATTATTTCCAAATGACATGGGCATTCACTGGTAGCAATGGTTTGGTATACAAATGGTGGTCAGTTTCTGTGGTTAACCAGGAAACTTACTCAAGCCAGCCTGCTATCCAAGGTAATACCGATGTATGGTGGGGAGTGAAATAGTTCACCACATCATCTAACATAAACAAATTGGGAATAATGTATATTATTCCCAATTTTGTTTTTATAAAGACCTGTATTGAAGAAGATTATTATACATGCAGTGTTATTGATTTCAGTGTTGTTTACTTCAGCACAGGAAATCAATTACAATCAACACATTGCGCCCATCATCAATACACATTGTGTAAGATGTCATCATCCATCGGGTATAGCTCCTTTCTCACTCCTAACATTTGATGATGTTGCGTCACGTGCAGGTTTCGTGCAGTATGTTACAAGTACGAGATACATGCCGCCATTCAAGGCTGACAACAGTTTCCAGCATTATAAAAATGAAAACCTGTTATCTGATGTAGAAATTCAGAAAATAAAACAATGGGTTGACGCAGGAAAACCTGAAGGTAAAAAAATCAAAGGCACTCGTTCATCGGATATAGATGAACACAACGAATCATTGAAGGCTGTTCCTCCTACCAAATCTGATCTTCAAATTGGCATGCGAAACAGATTTCAGATGCCCGAATTACAAAAAGAAGAATTCAGGTATTTTCATCTCCCGCTTCAAAACAAAGAAGAAAAATATATTCAAACCATTCGCTTTGTTCCCGGAAACAAAAAATTGGTTCATCACAGCAGACTGATGATTGACACTACAGGTGACATTGCTGGCATCAATGGAATTTCAGAATCAGATACTACAGTCTATCAGTTTCAGACCAAACCATTGGCCGATCCTTTCCTTTTTGGTTGGGTTCCAGGTAATGATGAAATCAGTTTTCCAAAAGGTACAGGCAAAAAATTATATGCAGGCTCTGATTTCATTTTAAACATGCATTATGCCCCAACTCCTGTTGCGGCTGCAGATTCATCGTCTGTTCAGATTACTTACACAGATGCCCCAGTAACAAGAGAGGTGATCACACTGACTTTAAAAGAAGATCAGATTACCAATTTGCCATTTCTTATCCAAGCAAATAAGTCTCCGGTATTCTACATGCGTACTGCACCTTTGGAGGAAGATCTTTCGTTGATTTCCATCATGCCGCACATGCATCTGCTTGGCAAAAGGTTCAAGTCATTTGCCATTACACCCCAAGGAGATGTTATTCCTTTGGTGAATATACCTGACTGGGATTTCAACTGGCAGATGACCTATGTCTTTAAAAAATTTCTAAAGGTCCCTAAAGGGTCTATCATATATGCTGAAGGTCAATATGACAATACGAGAAACAACCCCCGCAATCCTAGCAATCCTCCCATCGATGTAACCTATGGTTGGGGAACCAAAGACGAGATGATGAACCTGGTTTTGTATTACGTAAAGTACCAGGAAGGGGATGAAAATATTCCTCTTTAGTTGGTTGGGATGCCTGTTTCAATAAAACATCCTACAGGTTTTACAAAAGGCCGAATGATGGGTTGTTGATTCAAAGCTTGCGCAACGGCATCATCCAAATAATGTTCAGAGATTTCAAGTCTGTTTTTTCCTAATGCATAGTACCAATTGTCTATTGCACCATGATATAATACCTGATCTTTTTCATTCAATAAATACACTTCAGGCGTTACGCTGGCTTTTAATTTTTTTGATAATGCATATCTCTTGTCTAACAGCACAGGTGCAGAAAGATGATATTCATGGATGAATGCTTCTACTTCTTTTTTATTATTGTTCTTGGCTGGAAAGACAAGGGTGACTTCAATATGTTGTGCTGCAGCCTGTTGGGTAAACTGATTGATATAGGCTGTGTACTGCTGACTTATTGGGCAGGTTGTTGCCAGGAAGAAATATACTTTTAGTGCCAGTAATTTCATGCAGCAGGATTTTCAGTAAAGGTAGAGATTCAGAGGCGAATCTCTTCGCCATTGTCATCGAAAAAATGGAACTCAGTAAGATGATAGGTAGTGTCTTCAACCAATTCAAGTTTGATCTTATATCTCCAAGACCATTTGCGTTTGATGGAGATGAAGCCTTTTGTTAGATAGGCATATAAAATTGGATGAACCATTACTTTTAAGGAACGGTGTTTCTGCTCATGCAGATAACTGATATTCTTTTCTATTTCATCTTCTAGAACGAGTGTTGATGAAATTTTTCCAGTACCCTGACAAGAAGGGCATTGTTCTTGGGTATTGATATTCATTTCAGGCTTCATGCGCTGACGGGTCAACTGCATGAGTCCAAATTTTGAAATGGCCAACACAGCATGCTTTGCTCTGTCATTCTTCATAAACTGCTCCATGGCTTCATGAAGCTTTTTCTTGTTCTCAGGCAGTTTCATGTCAATGAAATCAACCACGATGATCCCTCCAATATCTCTGAGCCTGAGTTGTCTGGCAATTTCTTCTGCAGCCTCCATATTGGTTTGGAGAGCGTTTTCTTCCTGATTGTTGCTTACGCTCTTGTATCCACTGTTCACATCAATCACGTGTAAGGCTTCAGTATGTTCAATGATCAGGTATGCTCCACTTGGCAGGTTGACTGTTTTGCCAAAACCTCCCTTCACCTGTTTGGTTACTCCAGTATGATCAAAAACGGATCCGCTTCCATTATAGTAAGAAACTATATTGGCTTTTTCCGGGGAGATTTTTTGGATATAGGATTTTGTTTCAGCAAAGAGCTGTTTATCGTCCACCACAATTTTGTTGAAATCGGCATTTAAGAGATCTCTTAAAATGCTGGTGGTTTTGGTTTGTTCACTTAAAATTTTTTGTGGAGCAACTGCTGCACTTAAGTTTTGTTGTATGGCTTTCCATCTGTCAAACAACATATTCAAGTCTTCATGCAATTCAGCTGTATTCTTACCTTCAGCAGCTGTTCTAACGATCACGCCAAAGTTTTTTGGCTTGATGGCTTCTATGATTTTTTGAAGTCTTTTTCTTTCTTCGCCAGAATGAATTTTTCTGGAGATGGCGATGATGTCATTGAACGGGGTAATGACAACAAATCTTCCCGGGAGGGATAGCTCACAGCTCAATCTTGGTCCTTTGGCAGCAATCGGTTCTTTCAATATTTGAACCAACACATTGGGTTTTTGCCCAAGCACTTCATTGATCTTTCCGGTTTTGACAATTTCAGCTTCTACGGTGAACGTTGAAAAATCCTGTTGACTTTGTACAGGGGTATTGATCGAAATCTGCGTGAATTTAAGGAGTGATTTAGCGTAGGGGCTTAAATCAGAGTAATGAAGAAAGGCGTCCTTTTCAAAACCTACATCTACAAATGCAGCATTTAATCCAGGAATCAATTTCTTCACTTTACCCAAATAGAGGTCACCTACAGCGAAGCTGGCGTCTGCTCTCTCTTGGTGCAATTCTACCAGTTTCCTGTCTTCCAACAAGGCGATTTCAACACCTTGTGCAGATGTATGTATGACGAGTTCCTTATTCAATGATGAATAAACGGTTTGTTTCACGAAAGCGAAAGTGAACAAGCCTATGGCAGTTCACAAAAGCAATGCGAATGAATAAAATAAGGGGAGATTACTTCTTACCTTTCTTATGACGGTTCTTTCTCAACCTCTTTTTGCGTTTGTGGGTTGCGATTTTATGACGTTTTCTTTTTTTACCGCAAGGCATGTTTAATTAGTTTAATTGTTATTAATTATTTTAATGCGTTAATTTTTTCTTCCAGTGCTTTGAGGAGTTCTGGGTTTTTCACTTTCAGTTTTCCTCTTTCGTACCATTCTATGGCCTCTTTTTTCTTTCCTTCCCTTTCGAATACTTCCGCAAGCAAAAAGATTGCT
>CAYFLQ010000121.1:4890-5168 GCA_964344065.1 uncultured Sphingobacterium sp.
GCCGTAACCCAACATGAATTGGGCGAAAACATTCGAGGGGTCTTTTTCAACAACCTTACGGATGTTCATGATTCCTTCCATCGGTGCACCTTCTGCACCAAAAAAGAATGTGCTTCCTTGTCCAACGACGGTTGAATCGTTGTTTGGGTTGATTTGCAAGGACCTTTTAAAGAGCTCGTTTGCCTGGTTGGCCATCCAAGATTTCAGGGCGGGGTCTGGTATGCCCCTGAGCTCCTCCAACATTGAATGGGCGGCAAAGTTCAGGCTTTTTTCAGAAT
>CAYFLQ010000122.1:0-5149 GCA_964344065.1 uncultured Sphingobacterium sp.
ATAAATGGAAACATTTCATCACCAGCAGTATTGATAGTGGGTCCGAGATTTTGAGGCAATGACCAGTTCCCTTTTTCATTCAAATATGACACATACAAATCCATACCACCGTATCCGCCGGGTCGGTTAGATGAAAAATAAATGGCAGACATGTCAGGACTTAAACAGGGTGCAGACTCCCAAAATTCAGTGTTGATGATATCTCCCATATTTTTTCGTTGACTCCATACCTCATTCATATTTTGAGATATATAGATATCACAACTTCCATAACCCTCGGGATAATTACAACCAGTAAATACCATCCACTTTCCATTGTGGGAAATTTTTTGACCTCCTTCATTTAAAGAGGTATTTATTTTTCCTGTCAAAGGCAATACAGTATTCCATTGGCCATCTTTTTTTGTAGAACTGAATAAATCTTCATTCAATCCATTGTCAATTCTTCTTGTTAAGATCAATACTGAATCGGAAGTCGTGATCGATGGAAAATATTCAGAAACTACAGTATTGATATGTGAGCCAAGGTTTTTGAGAGTGAGATGCTCTTTGATATTTTTTTCCGAAACGTTGATTGCGAAGTGAATACGATCGTTAAGTAATTGATATCTAGCCGAATCAATACTATTTTGGTTGAAGGAATGATGGAGTGTAATCAATGCCTCGTTAAATTGTCCATTGCCAATTTTTGCATAAATAAGCACAGGTAACAACTTATTCAGAAATGAGTGATCCTTCAAAAGAATTTTCTCCATTAAACTGATCGAAGCAGCATAGTCCTTCAATTGAAATTTTACATCAGCTAACAAGCTAAGCGACTCTATATTTTCTGGATTGAACTTTATTGACTCCAGGAGCAAAGATTCAGCAGTAAACAAATCATCTTCTTCTAATTTCTTAGATCCATCTTTCAATAAGAGATCAGATTTTTTTATGCTTTTCTTTGAAATCTTTTCTTGTGAAAAATTCTGTTGAGTAAGCAAAAGCAACAAGGCAGCCATGAAAATCCTATAGAGAATCATGGTATATTCAAAAATTTATGTGTTTGAAGAGAAAGCGCCCACGTTGGGTTTTTTTTGATGTATTCGACAATCAATGCACTCATTTCATTTGCTTTGCTCCATTCGGGCTGTAAATAAAGCAAACAATCTGCTGGAACTTGATCCGAATAACGCTCCGCCCACTCAAAGTCTGATTTGTGAAATACAACAACCTTTAGTTCATTGGCACGTTGAGTGGAGGACTCCAGTGGTGATTTGAATTTTTTAGGAGAAAGTGTAATCCAATCCCACGTTCCGGTGATGGGATGTGCACCAGATGTTTCAACATGGGTGCGTATGCCATGCTGATGCAATGCAGATGTGAGGTATGCTAGATCATGCATACATGGTTCACCCCCCGTAATCACTGCAATTTTTGCACCAGATGCAAGAACGTTTTCAACCAAATGAGAAACGGCTATGTGGGGATGCTTGTCCATCTCCCAGCTTTCTTTCACATCACACCACACACAACCCACATCACAACCTCCCAATCTAATAAAATAGGCAGCATGCCCCGTGAACCTTCCCTCACCTTGCAATGTGAGAAACTGTTCCATTACAGGAAGCGTGTTGATGGGATCGGTTTTCATGCAAGATCTTTTGCTTGGCAGGCTTTAAAAGTATTCATCATCAATGCAGCAATTGTCATAGGACCAACTCCACCTGGAACAGGTGTAATAAAACTACATTTAGATGAGACATTTTGAAAATCAACATCTCCTTTAATAGTAAATCCTGATTTTTTGGAAGCATCTTCTACGCGGGTAATACCAACATCAACGACCACTGCTCCTTCTTTTACCATTTCTGCTTTCAAGAATTCTGGTTTCCCAAGAGCAGCAATGATGATATCAGCTTGTAGGCAAATTTCTTTGAGATTGGGAGTATGTGAATGACAAACAGTAACTGTGCAATTACCTGGATATTCGTTTTTACTTAACATGATGCTGATAGGTCTGCCAACGATATTGCTTCGACCTATAACTACTGCATGCTTGCCTTTGGTCTCAATTTTATAATGCTCGAGCAATAATAAAATTCCGTAAGGTGTAGCAGGATAAAAAGTTGGTAAGCCTTGAACCATTTTACCAACACTTTCTGGATGGAAACCATCCACATCCTTGGAGGGAAAAATAGTTTCAATAATTTTTTGTTCTGAAATTTGTTGTGGGAGAGGCAACTGAACCAAAATTCCGTCTACATCAAAATCTTCATTCAACTCTTCCAACTTATTCAATAATTGAGTTTCGGATATATCTTGAGGAAGTCGAATCAAAGTTGACTTAAATCCGATCTCTGAACAAGACTTTACTTTTGATGCAACATAGGTTTCACTTGCTCCATTGCTTCCAATTAAAACAGCGGCAAGATGTGGAATCTTTTTACCATTTTTAATCCGCTCATCCGTTTCTCTTTTAAGTTTATCCTTTACGGCTTGAGCAACTAGTTTTCCATCTAATATTTCCATTCCACAAAGGTACACTTGTGAAAAATGACTCCCAAAAATGATGTTTTGTACAAACCAGGTAAATACATTACCCTCAATTTTACTTCATGAGGATATGGATTTGGTGGGCATTTCTTCCATTTGTTGGTTACGGTCAAACTGATTGGACTTCCCCAGTTCAACCAACTGGAATAGCATTCTACAGAACTTCTGTTTCAGATCCTTTTGCTGCTTCAGACATGCATGCAGCCCTTGCATTCATTGATTCTAATAGAATAGGATTGAGCATCCAAAATAAATACACCCTGAAAGGTCTTTCTACTTGCAGCCTGGTTGGACAGTTGCGCACTTCAAATGGTGGATGGGGTTTTCAATTTGGCATGATGGGAAATGAAGTGTTTAATGGTTTTCAATTATCAGCGGGTTATGGCATACAGCTATCTAAATCAATTGGCTTGGGTGTAGGAGCAGCAGCACAGAAAAATCAAATCACAGGAGTTGTTCCAGTATACACACTATTTCCTCAAGTTGGTCTCGTATATAGTCTATCAAAAAATATAAACATAGGATTTCATATCAAAAAATTATTCCAGTCAACGCTCAAATCAACGATGATGTATAAAGAAATCATATCCATAAAAACGGGGATAGGATGTCAAATAGACGATCATTTTTATATAGCGGCAGAAATTTCAAATGGATACAGACAGAAATCAGAAATAACTATGTATGCGGAATGGATGTCAAACAAATCAATAAAATCATTTTTGATGTATCAAAATTCCAATGCATCCATGCTAGGTGGTATTCAATACAGGATTAGAAAATCCAATGTTGGCATGGGTGTTTCTTATCACAACTATCTTGGAAATGCTTTTTATTTGATGATGTACCATGCATTTTAGTAATAAAATATTGTTGACTGTTATCTTGAATGCATACTTCATTTCAAGTATCTACTCACAAGAAACTGATCCAACCAACCAATTGATTGATCAAACAGATTTCACACAAGATCAAGCATCTGATTTTACAAAATACCTTGGCATTCAAAGTGAATTTAAATCCAATATTAATACTGTATCAAAAGAAGATATGATGATGCTGCTTCCTTTTTTAAACCATGAACAGATTATTTCCTTTTTTACATACAAAGACAAATTCGGAAATTTTATTTCCATGTTTGAACTACAAGCAATTCCACTTTGGAACATGGATGTTATCAGAAAAATCATGAGATTATACACAGTGAGAAATAATACAAAAAAAGTGAGTATGCCATTTGAACACAGGGACAAAGGGTATGAGCAAATCTGGGCAAGAATTGGCAGATCAGGCACCAGTGCAAGTTCTGATTATACTTTTCAAAGAGGTTTAAAAGAAACCTTGGTATATAGGAATCTAAAATTTAATGACTTGTATGCAGGAGTATCTCTTGAAAAAGATATGGGCGAAAAGAACATACTCGATTTTTCAAGTTTTTTCTTTCAAAAAGAACATCTTTCTGTTTTTAAAAAAGTTGTGGTAGGAGATTATTTGATTGCAATGGGGCAAGGTCTGGTTCACTGGAATGGGTATGCGTTTGGTAAAAATGCGCAGATCTTGAGTATTTTTCGGCAGGCGCCATCCATCAAACCACATACAGGTACAGAAGAGAATAGGTTTTTTAGAGGTGCGGCCCTTGAAATAGAGAAAAGAAATCGCTCGATGGTATTGTTTTTTAGCAATAAAAAGATAGATGCTAATACCTATGCAGATAGTATACATTCTACAAAGTGGGTCACCTCATTGTTATTGTCTGGTCTACATAGAGATGAACACGAATTAGAAGACAAGCACTCGTTGAAGGTTGTTAGTAGTGGCATCATCCTACAACAACAATTCAAAAAAGGGCATATTTCTTTCAACGGCATATACCATCATTTCGATATTCCCATACAAAAAAGAAATCTGCCTTACAATACATTCAGCTTAAAAGGCAATCAATGGTTCAATGGAAGTGGGTCGTTTGTATATGAATTGAAAAATGGAACAGTTTTCGGTGAAGTTGGAATGGATAGAAATAAAGCAACTGGGGCAATCGTTGGCTTGCTTAAAAGCATCAATCGTTATACAGATATAGGTGTACAATGGAGAAAAATCAGTCCTTCTTACAATTCATTCTCATCCAACATCATTGCAGATCAATCGAATGCAAACAATGAAAATGGATTATATATTGGTATCAATATGAAGATCAACAATAAATTAAGTATTGAAACATTCATAGACCAATACAAACACCCATTTCCTATATATTCTGCAGATGGACCACAAAGAGGATTGATCTCAGTAATTCAATTAACCTACAAGCCATCAAAAAAGGCAGAGATCTACTTAAAAATGACAGAAAAAAGAAGCAATCAAAATCAAAAAATCGATCCCTCTCCTATGCATATTCAACATTCAAATGTTGCCCATCAAACAAGGATGCATGCAAGTGTTATGTTGAATGATGCTGTTGAGCTTAGAATCAGAAACGAAGTATTAGCCAAAACAGATGAACTAAAAAACCTTCATTTGGGATGGCTGACGTATATAGAATGTATCCTTCACCCATTGCTCCAACCATATAGCATTAGCTATCGATCTACATTTTACAACACCGATAATTATGAAT
>CAYFLQ010000123.1:0-5148 GCA_964344065.1 uncultured Sphingobacterium sp.
TAACTTCGATGAATTTTTCAAATTTTATACTGCCGTACAAATGTTTTTTATCTGCGGGAATGGCAAATGAATTATTCCAAAAATCCAAACCATTCACATTTTCATAATTCATCCACAAACCAAGATGATGTGGATGATCAGTTGGTTCGCCTTGCAATGTATTTACAGGGAATCCTCTAGTTATATTTATTCCATTAGGTGCCTTGATAGGGAAGAGCACTTGTTTGGCAATGGTGTCTGGGAAAAAGAAATCTGTAAATGGTTTTCCTCCTATTGTTACATGAACAATCGGATGCATTTTATCTTTTGAAAATTCAACTTGGGCATGTTGAGAAAATACACCTGAATAAAAAACAATAGAAAAGAATAAAGAAGAAATAAGTTTTTTCATCAATATTATTTAGTGGGTAAATATACTGATGAAATCCTTTATTACAGCCTTTTCAAGACTTCCTCTCCAATAGCATCTGTGCCCAGAATACAATTGGCTGGTGTTTGAGCATCTGCAATGTCTTTTGTCCTGAAGCCTGCTTTCAAAACAGCATCAACTGCCTGAATGACCGTCTCAGATTCTTTTTTCAATCCAAATGAAATATCCAACAGAAGTGCTGCAGATAGAATGGATGCCAATGGATTGGCTACTCCTTTTCCAGTAATATCGTGCGCTGATCCATGAATAGGTTCGTATACTCCTGTCCCATCACCAATGGATGCAGAAGCCAGCATCCCCATGGATCCTGCTATTTGAGAGGCTTCATCAGTAAGAATATCTCCAAACAAATTTGCTGTCACAATTACATCAAATCGTCTAGGATCTTTGATCAGCAACATGGCTGTTGCATCCACAAATTGATGCTCAACTTCAATATCTGGATATTCTAATGCAATTTTTTGAATCACTTCTCTCCATAGCCTGCTTGTCTCAATCACATTGGCTTTGTCGACTGAACAGATTTTTTTTCTTCGTGTCCTTGCGGCATCAAAAGCCTTGCGGGCGATGCGCTCTACTTCAAAGCGACTATACTCTGCAACATCATATGCTGTATTTCCATCATTTTTTCTCCCCTTCTCACCAAAATAAATATCGCCCGTCAACTCCCTGAAGAACAATATATCTGCTCCTCTTAAAATTTCTGATTTGATACTGGATGCGTCTAGCAATTCATCAAAAAGTTTAATCGGTCTTAGGTTTGCATACAACCCAAGTTCCTTACGCATTTTCAACAACCCTTGCTCTGGACGAACTTTGGCTGTAGGGTCGTTGTCGTATTTTGGATGACCAACTGCACCAAATAGAATGGCATCAGATGCCTTCATTTTAACCAAGGTTTCATCTGGTAATGGACTGCCAGTTGCTTCAATGGCAACATGACCGATGAGTGCTTCATCATATTGGAATTCGTGTCCAAATTTTTCTGCTATCTTATCCAGTACTTTTTTACCAACTGCTGTAACCTCTTGACCAATTCCATCACCTGGAACGATGAGTATATTCTTTTTCATAATTAAATCATGTTAAGCATCTTCTGCGTTGCTTTGATTGCTGCAACAGTCTGATCACTGTCGAGTCCACGGGTCTTGAATTCTTTCCCTTTATGATCCCAAGTAATAATTGTTTCACACAATGCATCACTCTTTCCACCTGGTGGAATTCTTACTGCATAGTCTGTCAATACAGGTAGATGCATTTTCTTGAGCTTGTAAATATTTTTCAATGCATTCATGAACGCATCATATTGCCCATCCCCTTGTGCATGTTCTTGAAACAATTCTCCATCAAACGTGATTTGCAAAGTAACAGAGGGTCTTAATTCTTTTGAATGAGTAAGTACGTAATTGACAATGCTTACTTTTTCTTCAATCGTATTGCTGTCAATGACATCTGAAATGATATAGGGTAAATCAGATTGAGTAACTACTTCTTTTTTATCTCCTAATTCAATAATGCGTTGCGTAACTTTTTTCAAATCTGCATCAGGAAGTTCAATTCCCAATTGAGCAAGATTGTTTTCAATGTTAGATTTGCCACTGGTTTTTCCTAATGCATATTTACGTTGACGACCAAAGCGTTCAGGCAACAAATCATTGTAATAGAGATTGTTTTTCTTGTCGCCATCCGCATGAATTCCGGCCGTTTGTGTAAAAACATTTTCACCTACAACGGGAGTATTCACTGAAATTCTGAAACCAGAAAAAGTTTCAACAAGTCTGCTTACCTGATAAAGAGATTTCTCAGCAACCCCGGTTTTTACATTCGGCATAAAATCATTCAATACAGCTACAGCACTCGCCAGTGGCGCATTGCCTGCTCTTTCACCCATCCCATTGATAGTAAGATGAATGCCATGGACGCCTGCTTTAACCGCTTCAAGTACATTGGCTGTTCCTAAATCGTAATCGTTGTGGCCATGAAAATCAAAATGATTCTTAGGATAACGGCTGATGATCAACTGAAGAAAATGTTTCACTTCATTGGGTTCAAGAATACCCAATGTATCTGGAAGCATGATTCTCTTTACAGGTTGCTTCGAGATGAAATCCAAATATTGAAAAACATAATCGGGAGAATTTCGCATTCCATTGCTCCAATCCTCGAGATATACATTGCACTCAATCCCTTTTTTCTTGGCTCTTGCAATCACATCAGCAATTTCTGCAAAATGTTGAGTAGGAGTTTTTTTAAGTTGATGTGTAAGATGATTGAGAGAACCTTTGGTAAGAAGATTCATCACTTTCGCCCCTGCCTTTGTCATCCATTCGATAGACGTATTTCCATCTACAAAGGTGAGTACTTCAATTTTTTTAAGCAGCCCTTTGGATTTGGCCCAACGGGTTATTTTTTTCACTGCATCAAATTCACCTTCAGAAACTCTTGCAGATGCAATTTCAATTCTATCCACTTTTACTTCAGTCAACAACAACTGAGCAATGGTTAACTTCTCTGAAGCAGTAAATGAAACTCCACTGGTCTGCTCACCATCTCTTAAGGTGGTGTCCATGATTTCAATATACCTCAACGATTTTGCCATTATAATGTTTCGCTCAATTAATAGCGGGTTTTTTCAGCGAATGATTGAATTTCTGATTTCATAGCTTGTAAATAATCTATATCATCAAAGCCATTCATCAGATTATGTTTTTTGTAACCATTGATTTGAAATGATTCTTTTTCACCAGTGGCCATCAAGGTGATGGTTTGATGTGCCAAATCAACTTCCAACTCTGTTGCAGGATCTGCCTCGATAGCCTTGAAAATATTATCAAGAAATGCATCCGATACCTGTACAGGCAAAATGCCGATGTTCATGGAATTGTTCTTGAAGATATCTGCAAAAAAACTTGACACCACACACCTGAATCCATAATCATATACCGCCCATGCAGCATGCTCGCGACTGCTTCCACATCCAAAATTTCTTCCACCAACCAATATTTTCCCTTTGTAGATAGGATTATTCAGCACAAAATCTTTCTTAGGAGTATCGTCATTGTTGTATCTCCAATCACGAAAGAGATTATCACCAAAACCTTCACGTTTGGTAGCTTTTAAAAATCGTGCAGGAATGATCTGATCTGTATCAACATTCTCAATGGGTAAAGGAACGGCTGTGCTTTTCAACACAGTGAATTTATCGTATGCCATGTGATTAAATTAATGTTCTTGGATCTGTAACTTTTCCTGTAACGGCTGCTGCTGCTGCAACAAGCGGACTCGCCAGCAATGTTCTTGCACCAGGACCTTGACGTCCCTCAAAATTTCTGTTGCTCGTACTTACCGCATATTTACCTGCAGGTATTTTATCATCATTCATTGCCAAACATGCAGAACATCCTGGTTGGCGCAATTGAAATCCTGCATCGGTAAGGATATCATAAATACCTTCGTCCCTGATTTGTTTTTCTACTTGATGTGAACCAGGAACAATCCATGCAGTTACATTATCTGCTTTTTTTCTTCCTTTCACGATCGATGCAAATGCACGAAAATCTTCAATACGTCCATTGGTACAACTGCCAATGAAAACATAATCCACTGGCTTGCCCAACATGGCATCTTTTTCACTGAATCCCATATAAGAAAGCGCTTTATCATAGCTGGCTTTGCCACCACCAACTTCAGTTGCAGTTGGAATGGATTGTGAAATACCAATTCCCATTCCAGGATTGGTGCCATATGTAATCATGGGCTCAATCGTAGCACCATCAAAATGGTATTCCTGATCAAAACTCGCACCTGCATCTGACTTCAATGTTTTCCAATATGCCAATGCATCATCCCACGCTTTTCCTTGTGGTGCTTTTTCTCTGCCCTTGATATAATTAAACGTTGTTTCATCTGGTGCAATCATTCCACCTCTTGCACCCATTTCAATACTCATATTACACACTGTCATTCTTCCTTCCATCGACATGTTCTCAAATACAGAACCAGCGTATTCTACAAAATAACCTGTAGCACCTGCAGCAGTCAACTTTGAAATGATATAAAGAATAACATCTTTAGGAGTTACGCCTTTTTGCAATTCACCATTCACATTGATACGCATTTTCAATGGACGAGGTTGCATGATACATTGAGATGACAACACCATTTCTACTTCAGATGTTCCAATTCCAAATGCAATGCACCCAAACGCACCATGCGTTGAAGTATGCGAATCACCACATACGATGGTCATGCCCGGAAGCGTAATCCCATTTTCAGGACCAACCACATGCACAATTCCATTTTTTGGATTTCCTAAACCCCAATGAGAAATTCCATAACTGGCCGTATTTTCTTCCAATGCTTTCAATTGATTGGCAGAAAGAGGATCAGCTACTGGAAGATGTTGGTTGATGGTAGGCGTATTGTGATCGGCCGTTGCAAATGTTCTGTGTGGATACATCACATTCAGTCCCCTGTTTTTTAAACCTAAAAAAGCAACAGGACTGGTCACCTCATGTATGAAATGACGATCGATTAATAAAACATCCGGACCATCTGGTATACTCCTTACAACATGGGAATCCCATACTTTATCAAACAGACTCGAAGGTTTACTGCTCATTTTTCAAAATAGTTATGAAGAGATTGAAATATTTCTATTGGACAGCGAATTTCCGAAAAAAATCGCTAAAAACCCCTTAAAAACTAGATTAGTTTGA
>CAYFLQ010000124.1:0-4871 GCA_964344065.1 uncultured Sphingobacterium sp.
CAGTTACATTCAATAATCCTGAACAGACAACTGTATATGTTGCCACTGAACTAGGCACTGTACAAAAATTCAGAAATACCAAATGGAGAATTTTTGATTTTTTATGGATGCTGCATACGATGAATTATCAAGAGCGAGATAAGTTTGGAAACATGCTATTAAGATCATTCTCCATCCTCGGATTGATCACTGTGTTCAGTGGATTTTGGCTTTTTTTCATTACCCAAAAAAGAAAATCAGTAAGATAACACCAAGCCTACACCAGCACCCATGTCACTGTCATAATGTACACCCAGTGCTGTATTTCTGGTTACAATATACCTCATTCCAGCCATGTACTCTTTATCTGTATTGATCATGAAAGAACCTCGAAGTCGTTTAGATAAAGGGATGTCTTCCCTCATCAATTGCAGTCTGACGTAACCAGTTCCAAAAATTTCAGCTTGAAATGTTGTAAGCATCGGCAATACATAATTAAAGCCCATGCTCATTTGAATGCGATTGTCCTTTGTATTGTATTGCTTGAAAATATTTCTTTCAATATAATTATCAGGACCAGGATGGCGATGTCTCCAATCGAACCCTATAAATGGCATGAACCATTGCATCCTTCCAATATACCGTCCAATATGGGTTTCTGTTTCATATCCATGCATATCATTGTAACCTAGTCTCCATTCTGTTCCTATGCTCCACCTAGTGTTTTGTACCATGAACATGCCATCATTTCCATTGGTAGCAATATCATTTTCTCCCATGATGTGAAACATTCTATCATCTGCATATAACTTACGCTTTGCATAAGCAGGATTTGAAATCAATGGATTGGTTGCTTGATTTTGATAAGAGAAAACCCTGCCCATTCCACTCATCATATGATAGAGTATATGACAATGAAAATACCAATCACCTTCGTTGTTTGCATTGAATTCCAATGTATCAGTTTCCATTGGCATGATGTCAATGATATTCTTCATGGGCGCATATGCACCTTGCCCATTCAAAGCTCTGAAATCATGGCCATGAAGATGCATGGGATGGCGCATCATGGAACCATTGTAAATGATCATGCGAACATTTTCTCCTTTCCTGATAAAAATTTTATCAGTTTCAGAGACAACTTTATTATCCATGCTCCATACATAGCGATTCATGTTTCCCGTTAATTCGAATTTCAATTCTTTTACAGGAGCATCCGCAGGTAAAGATGTTACTTCAGGTGCACGCAGCATGGCATAGTTGAGGGTCTTGATACCAGATCGGGTACCAGCACTGTATTTTTGTATGCCTTTTTCTACAGTAGGAGAAATCTCTGGATACATGACAACATTCATGTCCATCTTATTCATGGTCATGTTCATATCCATATCATCTAACCTGCCGTTCATCTTCATCATCTCGTTCATCATTTTCATTCCTTCGAAATAATTAAGACGAGGCAACCGTTTGGCCATTACTTTTTCACCAGTTCCAAGAAACAAAGAAGCAAAACCAATTCTATCTTCAGAAGTCGCTGTAAATTCAAATGCCTTCCCATTCTCCGGAATAGTGAGTACTACATCATATGTCTCAGACACTGCTATCACCAAACGATCAACTTCTCTTGGCACGACATCATTTCCGTCGTTTGCAACTACTGTAATTTTTCCACCGGCATAGTTTAACCAGAAATAAGTTGAAGCGCCAGCATTTGAAATACGCAACCTTACTTTGTCTCCTGCTTTCAAGTTGGTGTATTCAGATGAAACCAATCCATTGATAAAAAACTTATCATAATAGACATCACTGACATCCATCGATAACATTCTTTTCCATTCATTCACAATTTTTGTTCCAAGATATCCTTGCTTGATGGCTTCAGCATAACTCTGTGTTGAACCTTTTCTGATGGCGAACCAATCCGTCGCATTGTGTAACAAGCGATGTATATTTTTTGGATTGTAATCAGTCCATTCACTTATAATAACTGGAAGTGTTGGAAGATCATCTATCCCTTTTCTAACACTGGGATCATTTTCTTTTTTATTTAGAATCATAGATCCATACATACCAATTTGCTCTTGCAATCCGGTATGACTATGATACCAATGTGTGCCGTGTTGTACAATAGGAAATCGATAGGTATAAACAGAGTGAGGAGCGATGGGCATCTGTGTTAAATATGGAACCCCATCTTCTTTGTTGGGCAAAATCAATCCATGCCAATGCAAAGAGGTCTCTTCATCCATTTCATTAAACACAACAATCTCTGCTGTATCACCTTGAGTAAAAGTAATGGTGGGCATTGGAATTTGTCCATTCACTGCAATGGCCCGTTTTGATTTGCCAGTGAATTGCACAGTAGTATCTCTTACATGAAGTTCGTATCTAACAACGCGTTGAGCAAAGGTGAACGACATGAAAGTACATGATAGCAAAAAAGATAATGCGCCATGTTTCCACATGGCGCAAAGGTAAATTATAATACAGTGATGATGAATGTTCTTTAACGTTTCATTAGATGAGATATCATAGCACCTAAATCATCCCTTGTTGAAGTTGCATCTTATTTTAGAAGATGATCTTTAAACCAATCTGCATTAGCCTTCATCGCAGTCATCACCATCTTGGGCTCAAAGGGTCCATGTGGCTGCCTTGGTAGTACCAACAGTTTCACAGGAACTCCCCTTCTTCTCAAAGCGTTATAAAACATAACAGAATTTCCGAGTGGAACTCTGAAGTCTGCTTCGCCATGCTGCAACATAACAGGTGTACTAACATTCTGTACATATCGTAAAGGAGAATGTTTTGAATACAACTCCCAGTTGTTCCATGGATCGCCATTAAAATAAACTGGCATCAAACTTTCCACATCATCTGTCATATTTTGAAATGCAAGATCAACTACTGGAGCACCAATGGATGCTGCTTTGAATCTATTGGTATGCCCAACTATCCAACTGCTCAAATACCCACCATAACTCCATCCCATAACTCCTAACATACTCTCATCGGTGATTCCCATTTTGATGACCGCATCCACGCCTGTCATCACATCATTGTAATCACCACCTCCCCAATCTTGTTTGTTAGATACCCTGAAATTGGTGCCATACCCTGTAGAACCTCTTGGATTAGGTCTCAATATCGCAAATCCCATTTCAGAGAGACTTGCCAATGGATATACCGCTTGATTTCCTGCGATACATGCTTGATTAAATACGCCAGCTGGTCCACCATGAATGTTCAACAACAAAGGAACTTTTTTACCTGGCTGATAATTCAAAGGATAGGTTAACAACCCCTCCATTTCTTTTCCATCCGTACTTTTCCATTTGATCAATTCGGTTTTTGCCAATGGTTTTTTAGCATGTTCGTCATTGATAGTGGAAACTTTTTTTGGAGCATAAGCAGAAACACTGGTTACATATAATTCAGGAAATGTTCCAGGATTTTGAAGGGTAAGACTGATATTCCCATTATTCACAGAAGCACTTCCAATAAAATTATTTTCAGATGCGGTCCAGTCTGTTATTGTCTTCCCATCAATATTCATTGCGTAAATAGCCATCAACGTTTTCTTGGAATCCATCACCAACACTTGCTTCCCGTCTGGTGTCCATCCAATGATATTCCCTTCTTCATTGGGCGTAGATTTCAATCGCAATGATTTACCATCATTCATGTTATACACTTGCACATGTTTAGGACCTGCCCAATCATTGGATAATTCAGATGCAACAAATGCAAGTTGTTTTCCATCTGGACTAAACTTGGGATTGAATTCATTAGCGGTAGTATTAGCAATAACTTTTATTTCATCAGTTGTGATATCTACAATTGATACATCACAGTTGCTCATATCATTTGCCTTGGTTGTTTTACCATAACTATATGCAATTGTTTTACTATTTGTATTCCAATCAAATGAATTGATGGATACATTTTCTTTGGTAATGAGCTTTTGCAAATACTTCCCAGTTGAATCTTTGTGATGAAGCCATACAATCGTCAGGCGATTTTGCTTTGGATTGCTGTCCATATAGTACCAATCACTTTTGCCTTTTTTATCTTTTTCTTCTTTATCAGTTGCAACATCCATTGTCAAAAACGCAATTTTTTGCCCGTCGTCTGCCCAATCAAATTCGCTCACTCCACCTTTCGCGTCAGTAATTTTTTCAGCTTCACCACCTCCAATGGGCATAATGTATAAATTGCTTTTACCATCTCTGGAAGAAGTAAATGCGATGTGTTGATTATCTGGACTCCATTTAGGATTGGCATTGTTTTTATCACCCTTGGTCATTTGTACATGCCCAGTACCATCTGCATTACACATCCAAATTTGATTTACATATTCACTGCGATCGTCAGTCATCACTGCTTCTCTTACTGCATACACAACTTTTTTACCATCTGAAGAAACCTGCGCACTGCTGATATTTTTTATTTTGAGCATTTGTTCAGGAGACCAGTTGGTTTGTGCAATAGAAATACATGTCAGAAACAATGAACTTAAAAACATGAATAACTTTTTCATATAGCGTTGTTTGAAGGTTTATTTTTTAATAAGAAGTTGATACGTATTTTTTATTTGATCGAATGTATTAGAAAACAATGTATACGCCTCTAATTGTTGTGTCGTAGGAGGATAGTCAGCACCATAGGTCTGGCTCTCTTTTGACAATGCGAGAAAATTTTCAAGCAGCTGACTTGGATTTCTGAAGCCATCCCACCTGGATCCAGTTTGATAAACATCAAACAACTTTCCCTCTAATTCAAAAATTCTTTTTTCAAGTTCAAGTGCAGTTGGACTATTTTCTTTGAGCAAGGATGCCCTTTTAACTTCCATCGCTTCAATAAACATCATACAATCTTTGATTTGCTTGTAT
>CAYFLQ010000124.1:4881-5143 GCA_964344065.1 uncultured Sphingobacterium sp.
CAAGTTTGATATCATCATGAGCTAAATTCCACCGAACACGATTGAACCCTTTTTTATTGGTCCCGGTAATGGTTTGAATTTTATCTCCCTCAGGCGTTAAAATAAAGATGGTAGGTTTTTCAGCAACCGTATCACTTAAATAATAATTGATAGAAGCACCATAAGGTGGATTTGATCCAGTTACAAATGAACCTCCTTCACCATGATAAGCATTTTGCATATTGAATCTATATGCATTGCGAGGCAACAACAATCCAGTGGA
>CAYFLQ010000125.1:0-220 GCA_964344065.1 uncultured Sphingobacterium sp.
CAAGCATGACTGCCGCAAAACCTAAAATTGCAGATTATGCCTTTACAACCCTTACCCCGCAATTAGGGATGGTCGAGTACAGAGACGGAAGGTCTTTTTGTATTGCAGATCTGCCTGGTATCATAGAGGGAGCAGCAGAAGGAAAAGGACTGGGACATCGTTTTCTCAGACATATTGAAAGAAACCCTGTATTGCTTTTCCTAATACCGGCCGACAGCAA
>CAYFLQ010000125.1:230-5142 GCA_964344065.1 uncultured Sphingobacterium sp.
GGACATATTATACTCAAAGGAAATAAAAACCTGTGGACACTCCTTCACTTGCGGTATTATAAAAATGTTGTTGCTGAAAACGGTCAAGGGGGAAATAAAAACAACATGACTGGTAAGGATGGAAAGGATATCTATATTGAAGTACCTCTTGGCACAGTTGCAGTAGATGAAGAATCTGGCAACAAAGAGATAGAGATATTAGAAGATGGTCAAGAATTCATCTGGATGAAAGGCGGAAGAGGTGGATTGGGAAATAAAAATTTTGCAACTGCAACCAGGCAAGCACCAGAATATGCTCAACCAGGAGAACCTGGAACAGAAGGATGGAAAACGTTGGAGTTAAAGGTCTTGGCCGATGTAGGATTGGTTGGTTTTCCCAATGCCGGAAAATCTACTTTGCTATCAAGCATGACTGCCGCAAAACCTAAAATTGCAGATTATGCCTTTACAACCCTTACACCACAATTAGGCATGGTCGAATACAGAGACGGTAGGTCTTTTTGCATTGCAGATCTTCCTGGAATTATTGAAGGAGCTGCTGAAGGCAAAGGACTGGGACATCGTTTTCTAAGACATATTGAAAGAAATCCAGTATTGCTTTTTCTTATCCCAGCCGACAGCAAAGACCATAAGGAAGAATGGAAGATTTTACTCAACGAACTGGAACAATACAATCCAGAATTGCTTGATAAGAAATTTATCATCGCCATCAGCAAAAGCGATATGCTAGATGAGGAATTAAAACAAGCCATTGAAAAAGAATTACCTTCCAATATCCCACATACATTTATTTCCTCTGTATCCAACAACGGGATCCAAGCACTGAAAGACCTGCTTTGGAATACGTTGAACCAGCAAGATGAAATATGATTAAAAAACTCCTGCAACAACTTGCCATTATCATTCAAGTTTGCAGAGCATTCTTCCCCAGTATATTATTGCTAAGTCTTGTTTATGTATTCTTTACAGACTTTGTTCAAGGCAAAGACATCATCATAACCGGTTTGCATTCCAAACAAACTGGATCGTTTTTTTTAATTGGTTTACAATGTTGGGTGTTGATTACTTGGTATACATCTCGACTCATCGCATACAATCACGATAGACTGTTTCGTATTGCAAAAAAAGGACTGTATCATACTCCAAGGCTGCTCGGTTTCTTGTGCTATACTGTTGTTTTTATAGCCTTGCTTTCATTATATCCAGCGTACGACAATGGGTATGTTCATATTGGAATTTTTTTGGTCGCTTTAATAATGTATGTGATTTTAAACAAGATTTTCGAAACGTTCAATGAAAAATACGATCAACAAGTATTGCTGAGAATAAGAATACTCATCTGGATGGTATTCATTGGAAGTTTCATTTGGATGATCAAATACAATGCACTCAATATGTATTTGATATTCATGCCAGTGCTTCAAACAGGATTTCTGTACCTGGTCATTACAAGAAGAAAGATCAGTAATTCATCAGCATCTTCTAATATATTCCCTCCCAGGAGAGGTTTGAAAAAAATAGATAATGCCTATAAGGAATTTATATTATGGGTCTTTACAGATCCTTCCAGAAAGAACAACCCAGCAAGTAAAGAGATCATGATAAAAACAGAGAAAAATATTTTTCTGCTGTTCACTATCATAAGCTGTATTGCCTTTGCCCTCTATCTAACATCAATCATAAATATTTCTTTTGCTAGATTTCTGAGTCCACTTCCAATCATCTTGCTTTCATTTGCCATGCTTTTAGGTGCAGGTAATTTTTTATCGCTGCTCTCCATCAAACTACAAATCAATTTTCATTTTTTGTTCATCGTTGCACTCATCATCATAGGTTATTTTGTTGATACCCATCAGGTAGACCTCCGCCATACGGAAGATGATGGACTAGCCCATACCAATAGGCCTGTATTGAGAAAGAAGTTTAATGAGTGGATTCAAGCACATCTGTCAACTTGGAAAGACAGTACTTCTAAAGAATTTCCCATCTACTTTGTAATTGCGGATGGGGGTGCATCCAGATCGGCGTATTGGACTGCCTCTGTTTTATCATCGTTGGAATCTGAATCAAAAGGGAATTTTTCAAAAAATCTTTTTTGTCTTTCAGGGGCATCAGGTGGAAGTTTTGGAAACATGGTTTTTTATGGAAGTTTGACCACGTTAAAAACAAATCGATTAGAAAAAATACAGTCCTACTTATCACAAGATTTTTTGAGTTTCCCTTTGGTAAGACTTCTTGGTCCTGATCTTATCATTCCTTTTATACCCAGCACAAAAGCATTGGATCGAGCAAGTGCGTTGGAAACATCAATGGAGGTAGTGCCAAAAGAAGATTCATTGAGCATGTTTATGAAAAAAGATCTCGGAACTATTTTGAAAGAAAAGCATGATGCATTCGACCCGATCATTGCCATCAATGCAACAAGAATGCAAGATGGAACCCCGGGTATCATCAGCAATGTGTTGTTTGAAAATGAAATTTCAGAAAAGAGAATTGATATTTGGAGTTTATTGGACCAAGATCAAACGATGCATATATCAACAGCTGTTGTGCTGGGGGCTCGGTTTCCTTATTTTAGTCCAGCTGGTAGCATAAAGAATCAATATTTTGTTGACGGAGGATATTTTGATAATTCTGGAGGAGGCATCGTACATGAGATCATCCTCGACTTACAGCATATGATATCTGATACATTAAAAATTCACCCAACTCATCCATATCATAAGATTCGGTTTCATGTTATTCATATCAGCAACCAGGCCAATGAAAAAAAGAAGATCAATAAAATTCATCCCCTGATCAATGATTTAGCAGCTCCCATCAAAACCATCATGGGATCTTATTCGAGTCAAACGGATTTTAACAACATGAGGTTGTATAAATATTTACTTGAGTTATATAAAGATGATACAACCTATCATACCATCAACTTATATAAAAAAGGAGAGTCAGATTTTTTCCCAATGAACTGGTCAATTTCAGATCAGTCGATCATTAAAATGAATAACAGGTTAAAAGAAAATGATCAAATCAAGACACTTGCCAAGAAGATGCAGGGCAATTAAAGCAATTCCCAACTCATGCCACCGTCTTTTTCATCTTTCAATTGAATTCCAGCAGCCAGCAACTGGATTCTAATTTTGTCTGATGTAGCAAAATCTTTTCTGGAACGAGCATCTTTTCTGATTTCACCTATCAAGTGCAGCACTGCTGAAAGCTTGTCATCATCTTGTTTATTTTCATCAGTCAATCCAAAAATATCTACAAGATAGGTATTGAATTGTGCTTGCATCAATTGCAACGTATTCGATGAAAGTGCAGTACGAAGTATTTTACCATCTTTGATGGAGTTGATCACAGGCACCAATTCGAATAAGCCTGCCAATACCTTGGCAGTATTCAAATCATCATTCATGTCATGTTCCAATACATTCAATATTGCTAGCACTTTTTTCTCTAATTCAATATCAGCAGCAGTTTCATTTGACTCAATTTGGATCTTTCTTACATAAGAGAAAGCCTCCCACATTCTTTTCAATCCTTTTTCTGCCGCCTGCAAAGCTTCATTGCTGAAATCCAGGGTACTTCTATAATGCGTTTGAAGAATAAAAAAACGAACGGTCATAGGAGAATAGCCCTGTGTCAATATTTCATGAGTTCCAGCAAAAAGCTCACTCAATTTGATGACATTGTTGTAGCTCTTCCCCATCTTTTTACCATTGATGGTAATCATATTGTTATGCAACCAAAACTTTGCTGGAATTTTATGGTTGCATACAGCACTTTGAGCAATTTCACATTCATGATGTGGAAACTGCAAATCCATTCCACCACCATGGATATCAAATTCTTCACCCAGGTATTTTGTACTCATGGCAGAACACTCAATGTGCCATCCTGGAAAACCAATACCCCATGGACTTTGCCAACGCATGATGTGTTCAGGTGCAGCATTCTTCCATAAGGCGAAATCAGTTTTGTTCCGCTTCTCATCTTGCGATTCTAACTCACGGGTGGTTTCGAGTTGCTCTTCCAATACACGACCACTCAATATCCCGTATTGCATTCCCTTTGCACCAAAATTTTTGTGGTATTTCTCTACATCAAAATAAACAGATCCATTGACCACATATGCATACCCATCCTGAATGATTTTTTCAATCATAACAATTTGCTCCACAATATGACCTGTTGCAGTAGGCTCAATACTCGGTTCGAGATTGTTAAAAGCACGCATTGCACCGTGGAACAAACTGGTGTATTTATGCACCAGTTCCATAGGTTCCATTTTTTCTAATGTTGCTTTTTTGGAGATCTTATCCTCACTCTCCCTTCCTTCTTCTTCAAAATGACCGGCATCAGTTATGTTACGTACATATCTAACTTGATATCCAAGATGTTTCAGATATCTAAAAACAATATCAAACGTAATAAAAGGACGGGCATGTCCAAGATGGCTTTCACCACTTACCGTTGGTCCGCACACATACATACCCACCTTCCCAGGAATGATGGATGAAAAAGTTTCTTTCTCTCGCGTAAGTGAATTATAAAATTGCAATGCAGGCATAATCCGTAATCTGGCAGCAAAGATATACATTGATTCGCAGAAGAACCATTTATTGCATTATCAAGGCATCGCAATATCAGCCAATACATAAAAATGATCTGATATGCCTGCCCCACCTCGCTTATACTGAGTAGTTGTAAATTGATTGGGATGGAAAATATAATCAATGCGCAACGTGGGTATCGTTTTGAGCAGAAATGAGAATGAACTTGTGAAGGTAGAACCCAGAAAAAATCCCTTTTCCAAAAATGCATCTTTGTGATCACCTCGAACAGACATATACGTATATGAACCTGGCACATCATTCAAATCACCTGCCAGGATAAATGGATAAGGAGATGC
>CAYFLQ010000126.1:0-5116 GCA_964344065.1 uncultured Sphingobacterium sp.
AGCCACCAAACATACATCCACGCATGCAAAGATCGCGGCTCTGACATTGGCTTCTGCCTTGTTCAACATGAATAGGCATGGGCTTGGTCAATTGTGCCCAACGGCCTTGAATCATATGCCTATCACTATATGCAGCACTGATTTTTTGCTGCAATTCTTTTTCAACACAATTAAAATCAAATGGTGGCAAATAGGCACCATCTGGCATGGTCTCCAGTCCATCTCTGTTCCCACATATTCCTGCAAATGTTTCAACATATGAATACCATGGTGCAATGGTATCATAGTTGATGGGCCATTCAATCCCATATCCATCTCTGGCAGGTGATTCAAATTCATTTTGACTCCATCTAGGGCATGCCCTCCCCCAAATCAATGACTTACCTCCCACCTGATACCCTCTGATCCAATCGAAAGATTTTTCCTGAACATACGGATGATCATTGTCCTTGATAAAAAAATGAGCGGTTTCTTCACCAAAACCTGCTGCTGTTGTAATGAGTGGATTTTCTTCTAAAAAGCTAGTTGACATTTTCCCTCGATGCTTGAATTCCCAGGGATGCATCGTCATGGTTGGATAATCTTTGATATGCTCTACCATTCGACCCCGCTCCAAAACCAGTGTCTTAAGCCCTTGCTGACAAAGCTCTTTCGCAGCCCATCCTCCGCTGATACCTGATCCTATGACAATAGCATCATAACTGTGATCGATTTTTACTTTTCCATTTATATTAGGCATCAATGAACCAATTAAAATGAACTTTGTTTTATATATTTAAAGTACTCAATATAATACAATGAAAAAAGTTTTTTCCCTTATTGCGATTCTATGCATCGCATTCTCCTGGATCAGCTGGAATCAAAAAATGTCAATCAGAGAAAAAATATCTAAAGAAGATATCATTGAGTGTTACAATATGGAAACGCTCAATGCATATCAGCAGGAAGCATCGCAAACAGCCTTTGCCAATTTACATATCAACCCCAAGCAAGCATCTTCACTTGATCAGCTTGGAAAGATGATTAGTTTTCCAGTTGCAGATGGCAAAGATGCAAATGCCTATTTTATTCCATCCAAGAAAAAATCAAATAAATGGCTCATTGTTATCCAAGAATGGTGGGGATTGAATGACAATATCAAAAATGAAGCCGACACTTATTACAAGGACCTTGGGAATATGAATGTGCTGGCAGTAGACATGTATGATGGAAAAGTTGCTGCTACACCAGACAGTGCCATGAAACTCATGCGTGGTGCGGATATGACAAGAATGGTTGCGATCATCAAAGGTGCGATAGATCATGCAGGAAAAGATGCAAATATTTATAGTGTTGGATGGTGTTTTGGTGGGATGTGGAGTCTACAAACAGCAATTCTTGCAGAATCAAAAGCAAAAGGTTCAATCATGTTTTACGGAAGACCTGAGAGCAATCTAGAAAAATTAAAAACATTGCAATGTGATATCATCGGATTCTTTGGCAACAAAGATCAATCACCCTCACCTGCTGTCGTAAGTGAATTTGAAAAAAATATGCAAGCAGCTGGTAAAAAATTAGATGCATACAGATATGAAGCAGGACATGGATTTGCAAACCCAAGCAATCCAAGCTTTAATGCGGATGCTGCAGCAGATGCCTATAAAAAGGCCATTGCATTTTTAAAAGCCCACAGTTAATTACACTTTAGCTTTTGCTAATTTTTCAGGAGTTATTGGCAGGTCCCTTACCCTTTTGCCAGTGGCATTGAATATTGCATTGCTTACTGCTCCAGCAAATCCAATGATGGCAATCTCACCCAACCCCTTGGCACCAATTGCATTGATGTATGGATCAGGTTTATTTGTGAACCAAACATCAATATGTGGAATCATTGTATGACGTGGAACGATATACGATCCCAGTGTTGCATTGGAAATTTTCCCTGTTGAATGATCGATCTTGACTTCTTCTGTCAATGCCATGCCTATACCACCTACAGCACCGCCTAACATTTGACTCCTTGCTGTTGCCTCACTGATTATTTTTCCCGCATCACCAGTAGTAACAACATGCTTGAGTTGAATTTCATTTGTTTTAGCATGAACATGAACTTTAACAAAGTGAACCGAAAACGAATTCGTGGCTTTCTGAATTTCTCTGTTATTTAATCCGGGCGAAGTTTTTACAATATCAATAAATGGAACTTGTTTTTTTGCAATCAAATCAGTTGCTGTAACAGTAACATTTTTATTGTCTGATAAAAATAATGTCATTCCATCAAGCCCAATTTTATCTTTCCCAATGGTCTTAAATGAATCAACCATTTGAATGGCCATGTCTTTTAATAGATCTTTCAAACTTTCACATGCAAGATGTACACCTGAACCCAATGTTGATGTTGTGGTTGATCCTCCCTGCATAGGTCCGGGTGGCAAATCAGAATCGCCCATTACAAATTTTATTTTCTCTTCCGCAATGCCAAGAGAATTGGCGGCAATTTTAACCATGGCAGTTGCAGTGCCAGAGCCCATATCACTGACTGCACTCTCTAATACCACTCTTCCATCTTTGTGAAGAATCGCTCGTACTGTAGATGTACCGCGACCTGCTCCAAAAACACCCACACCCATTCCATATCCAACATACCAATCACCTTCTTTCAAAGATTTAGGAACCTGTTTTCTGTTTTTCCATCCAATCAACTCAGCACCCTTGGCATAACAATCTTGCAGATTGATGGCTGACCATGGTAATTTAGATTCCTGCTGAATCTCTGTAAAATTTTTAATCCTGAATTGGATTGGATCCATCTTCAATTTAAACGCAAGATCATCCAATGCACATTCTAATGCATAACAACCTGTTGCTTCACCTGGACCTCTCATCCAAGTAGGTGTACTTAGATCAAGCGGTAATAATTTATAATCAGTATCAACATTGTCACATTTATATAAGAACCTGGACACATCTACAATTCCTTCTCTGAAATCTTCATACCTGGAAGTATTGCTGATGGCCTGATGGCTGATCCCCATTAAATTTCCATTGGCATCCGCTCCAACTCCAATTTTTTGCCATGCTTGTGGTCTGTAACCAGCAAGCGTAAACATTTGTGGTCTTGTTAATACCAACTTAACCGGACGTTGTATTTTTTTGGCAGCAATTACTGCCGCAGGAACATTTGCCCAACTTCTCAATGCGCTTCCAAATGCACCACCAACATTTTCGGCAATGATTCTTACATTTTTTTCAGGCAATCCAAACAATCTTGCAACTGATGATTGTGTAGCTTTTGGCCCCTGTGTCTTATCATACAACAGCAAACTGTCTTCAGTTTCCCAATGTGCAATGGTCGCATGCATTTCCATTGGGTTATGCACTTCAATAGGAACATTATACTCAGCCTCCACAAAAAATGGAGCTTCTTTATAGGCTTGACTCTTACCTCTTACATAATTATTGCTTCCTTTTAATTTTGAAGGATCTTTTCTCAATGCATCAAAATCTGTCTCAAAGGCTTCTGCCTCATATTCAATTTCAACAAGCTTTGCAACTTCATTCGCACTTTCGATAGATTCTGCCAATGCAAGTGCAACCGGTTGTCCATAAAATCTTACCAGATTGTCACCAAAAACTTTCAACCCTCTCCACTCTCCAACATTTTTCAATGTTGGAAATGCTGATGGCTGATAGCCAGGAACCTTTGGACAATTTTCGTAGTGCATAACATCAATTGCTCCAGGAACAGTTAGCGCTTTGGTAGTATCAATTTTTTTTACTTTTCCTTTTGCAATTGTACTGCATATAAAAACTGCATATGCCATGTTGGGCAATGGATGTTCCGCAGTATACTTAGCTTTACCGGTTACTTTTTCTATTCCGTCTACACGCTCATCAGGAAAACTTAAAGAATTTATGTGTTGTGTCATGACTGAATGTTTAAACTTTTACCCCAGATTTTTTTACTTCTTCAATAGCATCAACAATATTCTGATAAGAACCGCATCTGCAAATATTGCGTTGCATATACTTTTTAATCTCGTCTCTATTTTTTGCTGAACCTTCTCTCAGGCAAGCGACTGCAGACATGATTTGCCCTGATGTACAATACCCGCATTGAAAAGAATCATGTTTTAAGAATGCAGCTTGCATAGGATGCAATTGTTCACCATTAGACAAGCCTTCAATGGTAGTGATTTTATTGCCATCATTATAAACTGAAAGGCTTAAACATGCATTGGCCCTATTGCCATTGATATGAATCATGCATGATCCACAATCTCCCATTGCACATCCTTTTTTGGTGCCAGTCATTCCCAATTCTTCTCGCAACAAGTCTTGTAAAGTAGATCTGATATCGACCATCAACTCAACTTGCTTGCCATTGATCTCTAAGGATATTTTTTGTTTGGGTATAGGGGTAGGGATGAATGCTTCAACTGGCATGGCGTCTGTTATAAGAGAAGTTACTACTCCTACTGAAGCCATCCCGATTGCCTTTTTGATAAATCCCCTTCTATTGCTGTTTTGATAACAATATGACATCTTAAACGCTTTGTTCTAAGTTAAAATTATTCTGCTGAATTAACCAATGATTTCACTTGTGTGCCAATCAGCTTGATTGCATGCATGAGTTTTTCATGGGCAAGCTCTGCTGTATCCATTTGAAATGTCAATCGGGTAATCCCCCCCAATGCTTGTGAATGTCTCAAAATCTTTTCTGCAACCTCTTGAGGATCACCAACTAAGAGTGCTCCCCGTGGACCCAACTGTGCTTCAAATCTATTTCTTGTCATTGGAGACCACCCCCTTTCTCTTCCAATTTTATTCATCGCTTCTGCATATCCAGGATAAAATTCTTCCATCGCTTGCTCTTTTGTATCAGCAACATAGCCCAAAGAATGCATGCCAACTTTTAACTGTTCGTGACTATGACCAGCGCGTTTACCAGCCTCTCTGTACAAATCAACCAATGGCTTAAAATGATGCGTCTCTCCGCCGATGATGGCAACCATCAAAGGCAATCCCAATGTACCAGCACGCACAAACGACTCAGGTGTTCCACCAACGCCCAACCAAACTGGAGCTGGATCTTGAACAGGTCTTGGATAAATGTATTGGTTGTTTAATGCAGGTC
>CAYFLQ010000127.1:0-91 GCA_964344065.1 uncultured Sphingobacterium sp.
GATAGTTCATTTCCATCCAAACCTCAAAAGGATACTATTCGTATCAGTGGCGGTGTTGTGATTATTGGCAATGGCTTAGATAAAGGGTTAG
>CAYFLQ010000127.1:101-5107 GCA_964344065.1 uncultured Sphingobacterium sp.
AAAAAAGTCTTTGGATACTATCCAGGTGGGCAATATGACTATTGTTAGATCTTCAACTGATAGTTCATTTCCATCCAAACCTCAAAAGGATACTATTCGCATCAGTGGCGGTGTTGTGATTATTGGCAATGGCTTAGATAAAGGGTTAGAAAAAATAAGACTAGGTGGCGAAAACATAAAGAATGCCATCAATGATATGAACATAAAAGTTGTAGTAAATAAAACACCAAAAAAATATTCTACCAATTGGTTTGCATGGGATCTCGGCTTTGCGGGATATAATGATGAAACCAATTATGCATCAAGAGCTACACAAAATTTTTTAGCTCCTGTTTTGGGGACTAATTTTCCGGCAACACCGCCACTTTCAAAAAATGATTTTAGAATCAGGGCAGCACGAATCTCCAATTTTAATCTCTGGTTTTTCATTCAACGAATGAGTTTGATTAAGCAAGTAGTCAATTTGAAATATGGTTTAGGAATTGAGAGCAACAATTATCATTTCAAGACAGGTATCAAATATGAAGATCTGGGAGTTGAAACACTGGTAAGCAGAACAATAGGTGTCGTAAATAAGAACAAGCTTGTAGCCAATTATCTTACTGCACCTCTGATGCTTAATATCAATACCAATCCATCCAGTAGAAAAAATGGGTTTCAATTATCGGCTGGAGTGAGTGGAGGATTTTTGATCAATGCATGGCAAAAGATGACAATCGATCGAGACAGGTCCAAAGTAAAATCAGATTATAATCTGTCCCCTTTCAAACTTGCGTACGTAGGAGAATTGGGACTGGGACAAGTTAGACTGTATGGTTCATATGCTCCTAAAGCAATGCATCAATATGGAGTAGTACAGAAGCCTTATACAATTGGTGTTCGATTCAGTTATTAAACTTTTCCTTTTTTGATCTCTTCCACAATAGCAGGATCTAAAAGCGTAGTAGTATCACCAATTTTGTCCATTTCACCTTCTGCAATCTTGCGAAGTATGCGACGCATGATTTTACCACTGCGTGTTTTAGGCAGACCTGATACCAACTGAATTTTATCTGGCTTAGCAATGGGGCCGATGATTCTGCTCACCGTTGCGGTGATATCTTTTTTAACCATGTCTGCATTACCGTGTGTTCCACTGTATATAACAAACGCATAAATGCCTTGACCTTTTACATCATGAGGATAGCCAACAACTGCACTTTCCACAACGCCTGTATGCATATTGATGGCATTTTCAACTTCAGCGGTTCCAATTCTATGTCCACTGACATTTAATACATCATCTACTCTACCAGTGATGCGGTAAAATCCATTTTCATCTCGATATGCACCATCTCCTGTGAAATATAGATTCTCATAGGTGGCAAAATAATTTGTTCTGCATCGTTCGTGATCGCCATAAGTTGTTCTGATGGTTGAAGGCCATGGGGATTTGATACAAAGATTTCCAGTTACATTGTTTTCTTTGATTTCATTTCCTTTTTCATCCAATAGGATTGGCTCAACACCAGGCATGGGCAAGGTTGCAAAACTTGGCTTCGCTGGTGTTATCCCTGCAAGGTTGCTGATCAACACACCACCTGTTTCGGTTTGCCACCAGGTATCAACGATTGGGCATTTTTTCTTGCCGATATTTTCATCATACCAATGCCATGCTTCTTCATTGATGGGTTCACCTACCGTTCCCAATACGCGCAATGAAGAAAGATCTTTGTCTTTTATTGGATCCAGTCCATATGCCATCAAACTTCTGATTGCAGTGGGGGCGGTATAGAGTATGTTGACTTTATATTTATCAATGATATCCCAAAATCTTCCAGCATCGGGGAATGTAGGTATGCCCTCAAACATCAATGTGGTTGCACCAGCACTCAATGGACCATATACAATATAGGAGTGACCTGTTATCCATCCAATGTCTGCCGTACAGAAATGAATTTCTTTTGGTTGATATTGAAATACATTCACAAATGTGTAGTTGGTGTAGATCATGTATCCCGCACAGGAATGTACAACACCTTTTGGTTTTCCTGTAGAACCAGATGTATATAAAATAAACAATGGATCTTCTGCATCCATTACTTCAGCAGGGCAATCAGGATTGCCAGCGCTTTCAACTTTTTTTATTTCGTCTTCCCACCATACATCTCTTCCTGTAATCATGCTTACTGCTGTGCGTGTATGTGTGTAAACAATTACACGTTTTACAAATGGGCAGTTTACCAATGCGTCGTCAATTACAGATTTTAGTGGAATATCTTTTGCGCCTCTGAAAGCACCATCGCATGTAATAATGAACTCTGCATGTGCATCTTGAAGGCGATCAGAAATACTTTGTGCGCTGAATCCTCCAAAGATCACTGAGTGGATTGCGCCGATGCGGGCGCAAGCAAGCACAGCGATGGCCAGTTCTGGAATCATGCCCATGTAAATACATACACGGTCGCCTTTTTTGACTCCATTGTTTTTTAATACGGTTGAAAATTGTACAACTTGTTGATGCAATTGTGCATAGGTAAGAATACGATGATGTTCATTCGGATCGTTAGGCTCCCAGATGATCGCAGGTTGATTGGCCTTATCTGCCAAGTGTCTGTCAATGCAGTTGTGTGTGATGTTAAGCTTACCTCCTTCAAACCACTTGATACTTGGCTCTTTGAAGTTCCAATCCAAGACGTTATCCCATTTTTTATCCCAATGAAAATTTTCTGCGATGGATGACCAGAATTCTGCAGGCGATTCAATACTTTTTTTCCATGCTTTTTGATAGTCTTCGAGGGATTTGATTTGGTAAGGGTAACTCATAACGCTGCAATCATTTGAAGTTGTTAAGTTAAAAAAAATAAGATTCTTCGGGAACTATTTTTAACTTCAAACTGAATCTTAACCAAATAATCATTGCTTTCCATGCAAACTGCACTTGAAAAAAAACAAATTCGGCAAATCATTTTTGCTTCATCCGTCGGTACACTGATCGAGTGGTATGATTTTTACCTGTTCGGAAGTCTTGCTCCCATCATTGCCATGCAATTTTTTCCTAAGTCTGATCCAACAGCAGCCTTGCTTTCAACGCTGGCAACTTTTGCGGCCGGCTTTATTGTAAGACCATTTGGTGCTTTGGTGTTTGGGCGACTGGGTGATATGGTTGGACGTAAGTATACTTTTCTCCTAACGCTGGTATTGATGGGGGGATCTACATTTGCAATAGGCCTTATACCGGGCTTTGAAAAAATTGGATTTGCTGCACCCATACTGGTATTGATCTTGAGGCTTATTCAGGGATTGGCACTTGGTGGTGAATATGGAGGTGCAGCCACTTATGTTGCAGAACATTCTCCCAATCATCGGAGAGGATTTTATACAAGTTGGATACAGACAACTGCAACGTTGGGATTATTGCTGTCATTGGGAGTTATTTTGTTAACCAGAAAAAGTCTTGATGGAGATGCAGCTGCTTCCATCAAAGCATTTGAAAATTGGGGATGGAGAATTCCTTTTTGGTTTTCAATCATTCTGGTAGGGATGAGTATCTACATCAGAATGAAAATGCATGAATCTCCTCTTTTCAGCAAACTAAAATCAGAGGGTAAAATTTCTACCAATCCAATTAAAGAAAGTCTCTTTCGTCGTTCCAATTTAAAAATGGTTTTGCTTGCTCTGTTTGGTGCAACCATGGGACAAGGTGTAGTTTGGTATACAGGGCAGTTTTATGCACAAACATTTTTAGAAAATGCGTGTAAAATTGATTTTGAACAAACCAGAACCATTTTGATTTGTGCCATCATTTTTGCTACACCCTTATTTATTGTATTTGGAAATTTAAGTGATAAGATTGGGAGGAAGTGGATCATTATATTAGGAATGCTCTTGGCTATCATCAGCTACAGGCCTATCTATCAGAAGATGCTCGATCTCTCCACCATTAAAAATGTTGTGCTGGATGATTCACAAACAAAGATTGAATCAACCATCAATGTGGGTGTTCACAAAGATTACAGCTTAAGAAATACTTCAACGCAACATCTTTATCAGAATGGGATCACAGAAAAAATTGTACATGTAGATACATTGTATAATTCAGGTGAAGAAAAACCACAGGTAGTAGACAAGTCTTCTAAACTGCTTCCTACTTCCACCTATTGGGCAATGGTAGCATTGATATTTTTTCAGATATTATTTGTGACCATGGTATATGGACCGATTGCTGCATTCTTGGTTGAGATCTTCCCAACTAAAATTAGGTATACATCTATGAGTTTGCCCTATCACTTGGGGAATGGTGTTTTCGGAGGATTAACTCCATTTATTGCAGTGTTATTGGGAACGATTTATACAAGTGATCCATTGGTTGGTTTATGGTATCCTATTTCTGTTGCCGCACTTTCCATGGTGATAGGCGCCATATATTTATCCAATAAAATTGATCCAAACGTAAATGATTAAATATGAATCAGATTAAAAGATTTGCTGGAATTATTTGGATGTTGACTGCCATCATCACGTATAGCATTTTGTTAAAAACCGCGTGGGCACAAATCACAGCAAAACCAACAACAGATACCATCGTACAATGGAGTATCTTTGTAGTTATATTTCTTCCCATTGCAATCGGACTATTGATATTTGGTTGGTTAGCAATGAAAGGTGACTATGATCATTTACCAGTGACCAGTGAAGAAATTGAAGATCAATCGTAATCATGTCCATTAAAATCAAACACGTTACAAAACTATACGGTACCCAGCAAGCGGTAAATGATATCAGTTTTGAAGTTTCCAATGGCCAGATTGTTGGTTTTTTAGGTCCCAATGGTGCTGGTAAATCCACCACCATGAAAATGATTACAGGGTATATTCAACCCGATAGTGGTATCATAGAAGTTGCTGGGATGGAAGTCAGGGGAGAATCTATTGAAACCAAAAAAAAGATAGGGTATTTACCAGAGCACAACCCCTTGTATCTGGAGATGTATGTGCGTGAATATTTACATATGATTGGTTCGCTGC
>CAYFLQ010000128.1:0-5073 GCA_964344065.1 uncultured Sphingobacterium sp.
CCTTGCGATAACCAGATTTTGAGTCTAGCGCGTCTACCAGTTCCGCCATCTGGGCTTGGGATTGCAAATGTAGCCCATCTCTTTGCTTTTAACAAATGCTTTCCCACAATTTTGTAACTTTGCACCATCAAAATGGGGCTGACCGGTTTTGACAGCGTAGATCTTTGAAAGTAAGCATGCAGTGCGTTGCGTATGTTGCACTTTAATCTGAATACGAAACCTATAAATGGCGAGAATACTTACGCCATGGCTGCCTAATCAGTGATTAGCGCATCCATTATAGCCGGCTGACGGGCCTTCCTTTGCCAAGTCACCCCGCTGAATCAAAAAAAACAAGGATGCTTCAACCGAAGGCTGTGACGGTTGATCAAGACTATTCAGCTAAGGTCAATGTTGGTTCGCTCAGTTCCTGCAACGACCCGACAATCAATGCTGAAATAAGCATGTAGAAAGCTTTCCGGGAATATGTTTGGACGTGGGTTCGAATCCCACCAGCTCCACTTCAATCTAAAATTATTTGTAACCTACCAGATTTCTGGTGATAGCACATCCGCCTTTGGTATTGCCTTTGGCACTCATGCAAGAGGTTGAATACAATGCTATAAAACCCATTAAAAGAAAGAAAAATACACGTTTCATTGGTGTGTGGTTGTTCACAAATATAAAACATAGAAATAATTTTAATCAATTATCCAGATGTTAAATTTTCTTTCACTATTTTCAAAAATCACCCATTAGAATCTATCATAATGCAAATTGTTCTTCAAAAACCCTTGGTATTTCTTGATTTGGAAACAACCGGACTTAGCTTTACCCATGACCGGATTGTGGAGATAGCCATGCTCAAAATTTCAATAGACGGAAGTCGTCTCATGAAAAGAAAATTAATCAATCCTGAAATGCCGATCCCAACTGAAGTATCTGCTATACATGGAATAACCGACGAAATGGTTAAAGATGCACCTACCTTCAAACAAGCAGCAAATGAAATCCGTCAATTCATGGAAGGAGCCGATCTCGGAGGGTATAATTCAAACAAATTCGATTGGCCTTTACTGGTAGAAGAATTTTTAAGGGCAGGATTATCTTTCGATACAGAAGGAAGAAAGTTGATCGATGTTCAAAAGATTTATCATCAAATGGAACCTCGTAACCTCTCAGCAGCGTATAAGTTCTATTGTAACAAGGATCTTGATAATGCACACAGCGCTGAAGCTGATGTAGATGCTACATGGGAAGTATTTATGGCTCAACTTGATAAATACAATAACCTTGGAAATTCCGTGGAAAGTGTATTAAAGGTCATAGGAGAGGAACAAATCATTGATTTCGCAAGAAGAATGGTCATGGAAAACGGGCGAGAAGTGTTTAACTTCGGCAAGCATAAAGGCAAACTCGTCGAGGATGTTTTGAAAAATGAGCCATCTTATTACGACTGGATGATGAAAAACGATTTTGCCCTGCACACCAAACAAAAGCTAACCGAGATCTTTAATCGCACCATGTTGAAAACCAAAAACCAATCATCCTAAGATCCGTTAGTATTGAAAAAGCTTGTCATAATACCTACCTACAAAGAGAAAGAAAATATTCGGCTGATCATTCAAGCTGTTTTTGATCTTAATGCTAATTATCATATTATCGTCATCGATGATGCTTCTCCAGATGGAACAGCAGACATAGTAAAGGAATTGCAGCAATTCAATTCAGAACGACTTTTCCTTATCCAACGATCAGGTAAGCTTGGCTTGGGAACTGCTTACATAACAGGATTCAAATGGGGACTATCCAACGGATATGACTATATGTTTGAAATGGATGCAGATTTTTCACATGATCCCAAAGATTTAGAAAGATTGTATCAGGCTTGTGTACAAGATGGTGCTGATATGTCAATTGGATCCCGATATGTAAAGGGTGGGGCTTTCAAAAATTGGCCACTTTCAAGAAAAATCATATCATTAACTGGTTCATTATACAGCAGAATATTAACCTTCATGCCTGTGATGGATCCTACAGCAGGCTTTGTATGCTATTCTTCAAAAGTGTTGTCCGCTATGAATTTAGATGCCATCCATTTTGTGGGATACGCCTTTCAAATCGAGATGAAATTTGCTGCTTGGCATCTTGGCTTCAAAATCAAGGAAATTCCCATCGTATTTCAAGACCGTGAATTGGGCGCCTCCAAAATGTCTAAGGGAATCATTCAAGAGGCTGCATATGGAGTTCTTGCACTTCAACTTGGGTATCTGTCTGGAAAATTCATGAAACAAATTAGAAAATCTGCCTAATTTAATCATCAGATGAAAAAGGCTTTTTTTCAATTACATGCTGCAATATTTTTGGCAGGATTCACTGGCGTGTTGGGACGATTAATAACTTTGAATGAAGCATTGTTGGTATGGTATCGAATGATGTTTGCTGCAGCGACTCTTTTTGTTATATATTTTTTTTCTAAAAAGATCGTTCGTCTTTCGTTTCAATCGGCATCTCATTTATTTGGAATAGGAGGAATCATTGCATTGCACTGGGTTTTCTTCTATGGAAGCATCAAGTACGCAAATGTTTCAGTTTCACTCATATGCTTTTCAGCTATTGGGTTTTTTTCTGCAGTCCTTGATCCCATCCTCTCCAAAAGAAAATTTGTCGGATTAGAATTGTTGCTTGGATTGATGGTTGTATTGGGTATTTCGCTCATGTTTCATTTTGATCCACAATTTAGAATTGGAATTATTTTTGGGATGATTTCATCGTTGCTTGCGGCCGTTTTCCCCATCCTCAATAAAAAAATGATGCAGCTGTATGATCCTGGCACCATCACCCTTTATGAAATGACCGGAGGATTTACAATACTAACACTCATATTACCAGTTTACTTGTATTTCAGTCCTGTTGCCTCCATGATTCCTGGTGTATCCGACTTGGGATGGTTATTGATCTTGAGTTTATTCTGCACTGTACTGGCATTCAATCTTTCGGTTAGATCACTTTCTAAAATCTCTCCTTTTACTGTAAATCTCAGTTTTAATTTAGAGCCTGTATATGGTATTGCACTGGCATTTCTGATATACAAAGAATATAAAGAAGTTGGCATCTCTTTTTATATTGGCATTGCCATTATTTTTTTAACAGTTGTATTACAAACTGTTCGTGTTTTCTTACAATCTAAGACAAAATAAGCCCATCATCAGTCTGATAAAATCCGTAATTTCAATCAAACTATTGTTATGAAAATTCGTGTAACTGGATATGTTTTTTTTATCGCACTTCAATGCATGATGCTCCTGACTTTTTCACAGAAAAAGCCATTGGATCATTCTGTATACGATGGATGGGAATCTTTGGGTGAAAAGAAAATATCCGGAAACGGAGAATGGGTGAGTTTTACAGTGGAAAAACAAGAAGGTGATGGAAAGCTCATCTTGAAAAATCCTGCTAAGGCTATCGAATTTATTATTGACCGCGGGTATTCAGCTTCTTTTTCTAATAATGATCAATACCTGGTTTATAAAATCAAACATTTTACAAAGAGACGCGTGAAGCAAAGATCAAAAAGAAAAAGCTTGAAGAGATGCCAAAGGATTCTCTTGGCATTTTGACCTTATCTAATCTTTCTGTAGAAAAAATTCCTTTGGTTAGTTCATATAAACTCCCAGAAAAAAATTACCCATTTTTAGCGTATCTATCAACTGCTAACACGTCGGATACATTGAAGCCAACAGAAAAAAAAGACACTGCTTTGTTAAAGACGTCAGATTCAACAAAGAAAAAAATTCCCATCATCATAGAGCAAGTGCCTGACAAAAAACAGAAAAGAATACTTACTTCAAAAGAGGGGATGGATGATGAATGGTTGGTCTCAGATGCTGATAATGGACAGGAAGAGTCCGGCTCTGTAAAAGAGGGAACAGATCTAATAGTAAGACAATTAGGAACATCGTATAAAAAAGTGTTCAAGTTGGTATCTGAATATTCCTGGAGTGAAAATGGAAAAATACTTGCCATCGCATCAACATCAAGCAAAAAAAATAAATCCATCAGGCCAATTGTCAGTATTTTAAGAACGGTTGAAAAAAGAGTAGATACGATCATGAATGGAGCCAATACCATTAAAAATCTAACTGTAGATGATAATGGATATCAAGTTGCATTTCTTGCTGAGGTGGATACTGCATTTTCATCCCCTCAAAAATTTTATAAACTTTACTTCTGGCAAAATGGAGATGCAAAAGCATCCGCTATTGTTGAAAACGTAACAGTTGGGATGAATTTGAACTGGACAGTAAGCGAATATTTTACTCCATATTTTAGTAAACAGGGTGAAAGAATCTTTTTGGGAACAACTCCAATCCCTCCTGTGAAGGATACTTCATTGATTGAAATGGATCTGGTAAAATTGGATGTTTGGCATTATAACGACGACTATCTTCAGCCATATCAATTAAAAAATCTAGATCAAGAGCGCAAGCGTTCTTATTTGGCAATGGTTCAACTTGATAAAAAGCAGTTCATACAATTGGCGGATAAAGAAATTCCGCAGGTAATGGTTTCAAATGAAGGCGATGGAAATCAGTTTTTGGGAATCACCGATAAAGGTAAAAGGATTCCAATGCAATGGGAAGGAGCTACGCTTAAAGATTTTTATACCATTGACCCTTCTAATGGCAATAAAAAGATGATCGCTAAAAACATCAATGCTCAAGCAATGCTATCACCATCTGGAAAATATATTTATTGGTATGATCTAACTCAAAAAGGTTATTTCACGTATTCAAATGGTAAGCTCAATACAATCAGTAAAAAGCTTTCCGTAAAATTATATGATGAAGAGTATGATATGCCAAGTCAGCCAACTCCATATGGTATTGTAAAGTGGATGGAAAATGATGAAAGTGTGTTAGTGTATGATCGATACGATATTTGGAAATTGGATCCAGATGGAATAGACGCACCTGTTTCTATTACCAAAGGGTTGGGTAGAAAATCAAATGTGCGTTACAGGTATCTTGAATTGGACACAGATAAAAAATATGTAGAAAATGGGCAGATCATTTATTTGAGCATTTTCAATGA
>CAYFLQ010000129.1:0-3517 GCA_964344065.1 uncultured Sphingobacterium sp.
TAGTATAAGAGTCGCCCAAAAAAATGATATTTTCTTTTGTATGCATCTTTGATCAAAAGTAATTTACTTAAAGATAATCTAAGAAAATGCGACTAATCAATACGTTTTCAAATATGGTGATTGATTTTGTCAAACAGTTGAAGGCCTAGAATATTGATTTGGTTGTACCTTGCAGGTATGTTCAAGAAATATCTTGCATTGTTGTTTGGTTGTTTAGGATTTACGCTTGTTGCTTATTCACAAGCAAAAGATACCTCTATCATTTGGGAGGGAAAGCAAGTAACTCTATCGCCAATCGTTATTCGAAGCGGAACCAATGTGCCTGGTTTTATTCGAAAAGTTGAGGATGACACCACCTTTTATAAAGCGTTTAAAAATCTTCGTGTCTTAAATTTTTCCTCTATCAATGATATCAGGATGCTGGATAAAAAGGGGAGAGTAGATGCTAGTTTATATAGCAAAACCAGACAATGGGCTTCAAAAGGATGTAGGGTTACCAATGTTTTAGAAGAAAAAACCACAGGTGACTTTTATGCATCTGATGGTGATTACAATTACTACACAGCAGAGTTATATGCCTCTCTGTTCTTTTCAAAGGATACCATTTGTGGACAGTCAAATCTTATCAAGGACATGAACCGTTCTATCAAAGGGAAGAAGGGAATGGAAAAACATAAAGAGCAACTGAAGATGTTGTTTTTCAATCCGGGTAAAGACATTCCAGGTATTCCTTTAATGGGGGATAAGGTAAAAGTGTTTGATAGATCGCATGCTGATCTCTATGATTTCGCAGTGGATATCCAAGATTATAAAGGCAGATCAGCCTATGTGTTTTCTTTAAAAATAAAAGATGATCTTTCTTTTTTTAGAAAAGACAATGTTGTGATTGATGAAATGACTACTTGGTTTGATTATGACAGCTTTGAAGTATTGTCGAGAAATTATAAGATGAGTTACAATGCAGGTGTATACAAGTTTAATGTTGCAATGGATGTTGAAATCTCCAAATTTGGAAAATTGCTTTATCCTTCCGTGATCAGATACAATGGTAGTTGGGGTGTAATGGTAAAAGGAAGTGAGAAAGGAGTATTTACTGCAACCGTTTATGATCTATCTGCCAACTGAGTATGCTGTGTATATCCCCTCCATTTTTCAATCACGGCTTTCATGTCATCTGCTATTTCACTGTCAAACAACATTTCTCTTTCAGTAGTTGGATGAATAAATCCCAACGTTTTTGCATGCAATGCCTGTCTGCCACAAAGTGAAAAACAGTTTTCAACGAATTGTTTGTATTTACTGAAAATGGTTCCCTTCACAATGGCATCTCCACCATATGTATCGTCATTGAACAAAGGGTGTCCTATATGTTGCATGTGCACCCTGATTTGATGTGTCCTTCCTGTTTCTAGTCTGCATTCAACTATACTTACATATTTAAGGTCTTCCAAAACAGTAAAATGTGTAATGGCTTCTTTCCCATGCTCTCCATCCGGGTATACGTCCATCAATTTTCGAAATCTTTGATGCCTTGCAATGTTTCCAGTAATGGTTCCTTCTTTTTCTTCAAAATTTCCCCACACCAAAGCAATGTATTTTCTCTGCACGGTATGGTCAAAGAATTGCTTGGCTAATTTAACAGCGGCCAATTCTGATTTTGCCAGTACAATGAGTCCACTTGTATTTTTATCAATTCTGTGCACCATCCCGAAACGTGGCAATTTGGTTTCATCTAAATCTGGCTGTTGTTGTTTCAGATGCCATGCTACTCCATTTATCAGTGTTCCATTAAAATTGCCTGCACCTGGATGAACAACCATCCCTGCTGGCTTATTGATAACCAGCACATGTTCATCCTCGAAGACAATGTTCAAAGGCATTTGCTCTGGAACAATTTCATAGGTTTCTGCGTCTGTGTCTGAATAAAAAATGATCTGATCAAATGGTTTTACCTTATAATTTGATTTGATGGATTGATTGTTGACCAATACCATGCCATTGTCAATGGCCTGTTGAATTTTATTTCTGGAAGTATTTTCTACGCGGTTCAAAATGAATTTATCAATACGGAGTGGCTCCTGACCTTTGTCTACTATGATGGTCAGCCTCTCATATAACTCTTCCGAGCCAATATCTTTGAGTTCTTCAGATGGATCAAATTCTTTATTCACGCCCTTGATTCTGTATTTTTGCAAAGTTAATGCCTTTAAAACTGTTTAGTGATCATGCTACAAAAGGTCTACTTTAAAGATTTGGGTTCGATTGAATATGGGGAAGCCTGGAAATACCAGGAGTCGTTGCTATTTGAAAACGCCGATATAAAAAAAAGTATTTCAAATGGAGATCTGAATCGGGATACCACACACCACCTGCTTTTTTGTGAACATCCTCCAGTTTACACATTGGGAAAAAGCGGTAAAGAAGAGCATGTATTGGTTAGTAAAGAGGAATTGGCGAGGAGAAACATCGCTTATTATGAAACCAATCGGGGAGGAGATATAACATTTCATGGACCAGGACAAATTGTTGGATATCCAATCCTTGATCTCGAAAAATATTACAGAGACATCGGGAAATATCTTCGCTCATTAGAGGAAGTTATCATTCTTACACTTGCAGCTTATGGTATCAAGGGCGAAAGAAGCAAGGGCGAAACGGGTGTTTGGATCGACCCAGATCATAAAATGAAAGCCCGGAAAATATGTGCCATGGGTGTACGATGCAGCAGATGGATTACCATGCATGGCTTTGCATTGAATGTCAATACCAACCTTGAATATTTTAGTATGATCGTACCATGTGGTATTGCAGATAAACAAGTTACCTCTCTCGAAAAAGAACTTGGAAAGAAATTAGAGATGGAGGAAGTGAAGCATGTTTTGATGGAAAAATTCAAACAAATCTTTGAATGTGAAGTGGTTTAATCTGCTGGTATAAAAAATTTCCCTTTCTCTTTCAATCGTTCCCCTTCTGAAATTTCATACGTAAACCAGCCGCTGTAAATAAAATTTGATTTATCTATCAACAGCTGAGCATCTTTGATGTTTCTCATATTGAAGATATGTGTTCCATCTTCTTTCCATACTTGCAACTGAAATTTTCTCTTGTGTGTTTCAGGCAGTATGAGCATTAGATGATTGTCTTTGCTGACAAATAAAAACGGATTGGTAGTTAAGTTGCTCTCTTGCTCAATTTTTTCAGTAATCAGGTGGATGTGAAAACCTGTGTTGATGGTATCTTCTTTAAGAGGTATAACACTCCCAATCAGCATTTTTCTGGCAATGGATTCTACCGTATCTATTGGTATGGCGATTGGCAATGCAGGAATGGCATTTTCTTTATTTTCTCTAGTCACCAGGGTTTTTTGATGATCTGTTGTTGGAATGGATTGGACAATGGGCTGGGACATTTTCAAAAACGCCTTCTTGGAATCACTGAAATAATATTTTCCATTTGATCCCGCGTAAAAAATTCTGTAATAATATTTTAGGTCGACATTGTTTTTGTCAACATATCC
>CAYFLQ010000129.1:3527-5065 GCA_964344065.1 uncultured Sphingobacterium sp.
TCCATTGACAGGTGTATTTGGATCGGGCATTGATGCAATCGACTTAAATCCATTCAGGGAATCCAATGATTTCTGTATGACCAATAAGGATAATTTTTCTGTAGGGGCACTCCAGCTGATGGTAGTTGAGTTTTTCTCTGCAGTAACCTGAAACGAAGGGAGTGACTGTCCTGATACATTCAAACAGGGTAATAGCATTACACAAACAAAACGAAAATAACTTTTCAGAAAAACGGTTTAGAAATAAAATTATTAAAAAATAAGACTTCCAGATCGTAAACTTCTGTTGCCTTGCAATCCGCCACTGTGGATGATCAATATCTTGCTCTCCTTAGGGAAATATCCTCTTTTCAAAAGTTCATAAAAACCAAGCATCATTTTACCAGTATATACAAAATCCGTTTCAATGCCATGCTCTTTGTAAAACCAGTTCATATGGTGAATGAGCTCTTCATTTGATTTACCAAATCCACCACAATGAAAATCCCAAAAAACAGATAATTGATTTTTCTTGGTTGAAAGTGAAGTTTCAAGGTTGATGATTTCATCTATGAGTGAAAAATTATTCTTTACAGCAGACATTAAAATCAATTGTTGATGAGGATTTAATTTTTGAAGCAATCCGGCTGCTGTAGTGCCTGTACCAGCTGAAGCAATGATATAGTCATACGTTTTCGCGGTTTCGAACCTTAATATTTCACTTGCACCTTGTATCCCCAGTAACCCATTTCCACCCATAGGGATGCATTGAAAGTTTTCCGTAGTACGTAAGATCCATTCATGTTGAGTATGTTCGAATGCTGTTGTAGGAACAAACTTGAGTTCCATTCCAAACTTTATACAATCTTTTAATGTGTCATTTAATACTGGGGGTTCTATTCCACGGATGTATCCAATTGAATGGAGACCGGCTTGCTTACATGCATACGCAGTGGCGTGTAAGTGGTTGGAATAGTAACCTCCAAAAGAAACAACCGTATCTTTTTTATTATTGATTGCATCTTCCAAGTAATATTTTAATTTAAAATATTTGTTTCCAGACAGGATGGGGTGGATCTTATCCAATCGAAGCATGCCAACTTCAGATTGGTTCTTTCCGATGAAGGAATCAACTATCCTGTCTATGTGCCCAGTCATTTGCATTTATCCTTATTTCTTTTGAAGCAAGATCAATAACCCATAAATTTGCACGAAATTAACCTAATGAAGCCCACATTGTTGATTCTTGCGGCCGGAATGGCATCCCGTTATGGTGGGATGAAGCAGATCGAGGCTTTTGGACCTGACGAAGAGACAATCATTGATTATTCCATTTATGATGCGATCAGGGCAGGCTATGGTAAAATTGTATTTATCATTCGCGAAGAATTTGCAGAAAAATTCAAAGAAATTTTTGAACCCAAATTAAAAGGAAGGGTTGAGACTGCTTATGTGTATCAGGATCTGGATGCCTATTTAAACGGGTATCATAGGCCTTCAGATAGGACAAAACCCTGGGGAACTGCCCATGCCGTTCTTTGTGCAAAAGATGTTATACG
>CAYFLQ010000130.1:0-5050 GCA_964344065.1 uncultured Sphingobacterium sp.
GTTGCTCTTTAAAAAATTTCTTCTTGCAGGAACATTGAAGAATAAATTTTTCATAGCAATCGATGTTCCCTTGTCACATACACATGGTGCTTGTCTTACTATCTTGCTGTTTTCAATTTCAATTTCAGTTCCCACTTCATCTTCAGTACGTTTTGTTTTCATGATCACCTGTGCAACAGATGCAATGGATGCGAGGGCTTCTCCCCTAAAACCCATGGTTTTGATTTTGTACAAATCTTCGATCGATTGAATTTTTGAAGTGGCATGTCGTTCAAATGCATTTCTTGCATCTGTATCAGACATTCCCTTTCCATTGTCAACTACCTGGATCAAAGATTTTCCTGCATCTTGTACAATTAAATGAACATGGGTTGCACCAGCATCTACCGCATTTTCGAGCAACTCTTTTACAGCACTGGAAGGTCTTTGTATAACCTCTCCAGCTGCAATTTGATTTGCTATATTAGGAGGCAATAAATGGATCAAATCTGGCATGAAACAATTTCTAATTCGATGATTGATTAGTTGTAACTTAAGCCTGCAAATGTAACAAAACCGAACGGTATGTTTTTGAGAAAATCAACCCTTTCAGCCTTGTTTTTACTCTGTGCAGCAATGATCCAGGCACAAAAGACCCAACAATGGGTAGACAGTGTTTTCAAGACTTTGAGTCCTGATGAAAAAATTGCCCAATTGATCATGGTTCGACTCTCTTCCATTGATACAAGAACCAGGATTGTCAGCTTTTATGATACCACCGTAGAACGCGACATCAAAAAATACAATATTGGAGGGATATGTCTCTTTCAAGGAGGCCCCGTAAAACAAACCAAGTTGGTGAACTATTTCCAATCGATTGCAAAAACGCCCATTTTAATTGCAATTGACGGAGAAACAGGGTTGGGCATGAGAATGGACAGTGTCGTCAATCTTCCAAAAATGATGATGCTGGGAGCACTAAGGGATCCATCCATAGTGTATAAATACGGACAATGGGTTGCTGAGCAATGCAAGCTTGCAGGAATCCAAGTGAATTTTGCACCCGTTGCTGATGTCAACAACAATCCAAATAATCCTGTAATCAATGATCGTTCTTTTGGTGAGAACAAATACAAGGTTGCCACACTGGCCATCCAGTACATGTTGGGAATGAGGGATGGAGGCATCATGGGGAGTGCGAAACATTTCCCTGGACACGGAGATGTGGATGTAGATTCACATCTGGCAGCACCGCTTATCAGTAAATCAAGAGATCAATTAGACAGCCTCGAATTGTATCCATTCAGAAAATTATTTGAAGCAGGAATTGGAAGCGCTATGGTAGGACATCTGTTTGTTCCATCTATTGACACATCATCCAATCATGTTACCTCTATTTCTACCAAGGCAGTAACAGGATTATTGAAACAAGAAATGGGATTTAAAGGAATCACATTTACAGATGCCTTGGAAATGAAGGGAGTTGCAGGAGCTTTTCCAGATGGAGCTGCTGGTGTTGAATCGTTGATTGCTGGCAATGACATGCTATGTCTTCCAGGTGAAGTTGAAAAAGTGATTTCAAAAGTAAAACAGGCCATTGCTGAAAAGAGAATCAGTTGGGAAGAAATAGATCAACATGTAATGAAAGTGCTTGAGACGAAGTACAACACCGGACTACATCACTGGAAACCAGTAGATACTGATCAGCTTGCTGAGAAACTCAATCAGAAGAGCAATGCCTTGAAACAGGAAATCGCAGAAAAGACAATTACATTGGGTAAGTACGAAGACAAATCAGCCTTTCCTTTAACAAAAAATACAGCTTCCACCTATGCACTCTTGGATATTGGGAAAAATTTGAATACTCCATTTGCTGCAGAAATGAGAAAGGCATACAATGCAGATGTGTTCAATTTTGACAATAGCAAATCAGAGAAAGAAGCAGACAGCATTGTTGAAGTGTTAAAAAGAAACTACACTTCAGTAATCATCGCTATTCATGAGTTACCCCGTTATCCTGCGAACAATTTTAATATGAGCAGTGCTGTTATAAAACTCGTGCAACAAATTTCTAATTCCATTCCAACCAATCTGATCATTTTTGGCAACCCCTATGCTGCGAAAAGTTATTGTGAAACAAAAAATATTTTGTTGGCATATGATGATGATCCCATCACCCATACCGTTGCAGCAAAAATGATCAAAGGTGAACTTGGCATGGAGGGACAATTACCAGTAACAGTTTGTCCTTCTTTACCATACGGCGCAGGCGTTGAGAGAAAAATGGAATTAACATCAGCTGCATCCCTTCACATATTGAATGAACAGAAAATAGATTCCATCATACAAGATGCTATTCAACAAAAAGCCGCACCAGGTATGGTTTTATTGGCAGTGAAAGATGGGAAAATCATCATGCAGAAAACATATGGATCGATGAGTTATACAGGCAAAGACAAGATTTCGCAAGAGTCGGTATACGATATGGCCTCTGTTACAAAAATTTGTGCAACCACATTGGCAATCATGAAATTGTATGATGAGAAAAAAATATCTCTTGAAAAATCACTGGGCACTTATTTGCCATGGGTAAGAGGAAGTGATAAGGAAAATTTGTTGATCAAAGACATTCTGCTCCATCAGGCTGGATTAAAAGCATGGATTCCTTTTTATAAAGAAATTTCAGATAGTATTACCATGAAAGCCTTGCCTGGATATTTCAGCAAAAAGGCTGATGAAGTGTATGGCATCAAAGTGGATGATTCACTCTATATGAAAACTGCTTGGAGAGATACCATGTACAAAAGAATACTCACATCGGGTGTAGATCCAAAGAAAACATATGTATACAGTGACAATGATTTCATTCTCTTGGGTGAAATTGTGAAAAGTCTTTCAGGATATTCATTAGATGAATATGTTTGGAAATATTTTTATAGGCCATTGGGATTCAGAAGCACTGGATTCAATCCTACTCGATATATCAACACATCTACCATTGCGCCGACGGAACAAGACCCCTATTTTAGAGAAAGGCTGATCAGAGGGTACGTTCATGATCCTGGAGCAGCGATGTTTGGAGGTGTTTCCGGACATGCGGGCTTGTTCAGCAATGCATATGAAATAGCAGTGTTGATGCAAATGGTCATGAACAAAGGAGTCATCAATGAAAAACGATTCATCAGTGCATCCACCATTGACTTATTTACAACATACCACAGTGATATCAGTAGAAGAGGCTATGGATACGATAAGCCTGAGAAAGACAATGCAACCAGAAAAGTTCCCTACCCTTCACTCAGTGTATCGGCAGATGCATTCGGACATACTGGATTTACTGGAACCTGCACATGGGCAGACCCTCAAAAAAATATTGTATTTGTTTTACTGGCTAACAGAGTACATCCCACTGCAAAGAATACGTTCGGTGATTTAAACGTTAGAGGTAAAGTGATGGAGGAAGTTTTCGTCCGTTAACGGTTGACGATTAAAGAAGATTCAACTGTGTTCTAATAACAACTTTAGCTGCCACCCAGGCTTTGTGATAGTTTGGTATTCTGATGCGGTGTTCAAGAATTTTTTGAGGCTGAACAGATTTGATTTTCTTGAAGAGACTTAAGTAATATTTATACGCTAGGTAGACACCAAATCTTGCTTGGAGTGGAAGCCTGACAATGCCTTCATACGCTTTATCAAAATCTTGCTGAATATCCTTTTCAATTTCTTTTTTCATGGAATGGGTAAAGTCATTAAAATCAACTCCAGGAAAATAAACCCTGTTCAACTGTTGATAATCAGCTTTTACATCTCTCAGAAAATTTACTTTTTGGAAGGCAGCACCCAATGCTTGTGCACTCGGTTTCAGCTCTTCATATTGTTCTTTGTTTCCGTTGCAGAATACATAGAGACACATCAACCCAACCACTTCTGCACTACCATAAATATAGGTAGCATAGCCTTCGGCATCATAATTTGATTTATCTAAATCATACTCCATGCTGTTGAAAAATGCTTCAACGAGATGAAGATCTATGTTGTATCGATTGACCGTTATTTGAAAGCTGTTCAGAATGGGATTAAGACTGATCTTTTCACTGATGGCTTCATATGTTTGTTTTTTGAAATCAGCCAACAAATGTTCTTTATTGAATGCATGAAATGTATCTACAATTTCATCTGCGAATCTTACAAAACCATAAATGTCATAAATAGGACGTCTGATATCCCTGTGCAATAGCTTTATAGCACTGCTAAAAGAAGTGCTGTATCTTGCAGTTGTAATTTTACTGCACTCATGTGAAACGCTATGGAACAAATTCATCATATGGGAGCTCTCATTTGAAGATAATCTTTTTAATCGAATTGTATGGTGATTCATTCAATTGAATTTTTTGATGTTGCTTCACACAGTTCGTTGAGAAAATTCTTTTTCAATCAGTTTTGCAACAACTTCACCACTGATTAAACTTGGTGGAACACCCGGACCTGGAACAGTTAATTGGCCAGTATAATATAGGTTATTAACCTTTTTGCTTTTACAGGATGGTCTTAATATAGCAGTTTGTAATAATGTATTGGCTAATCCATATGCATTGCCTTTGAATGCATTATAGTCTTGAATAAATTCTTTTGTGCAATAGGTTCGTTTGTAAACGAGATGTTCTCTTATGTCGTATCCAGTTTTTTCTTTGAAACGAACACAGATCATTTCTAGATATTTTTCTCTGAGCGCTTCATCATCACCATCTAATCCTGCAGCAATCGGAATGAGAAAAAATAAATTATCGCATCCTTCCGGTGCATGTGTGGGATCTGTGATAGAAGTTGAACTCAAATAAAACAATGGAGTACTTGGCCATTTGGGATCAGTATAAATATCTTTCCCATGTTGATCGAAAGGAACATCAAAAAAAAGTGTATGATGTAAGATGCCATCAACTTTTTTATTGACACCCAAATAGTAAATCAAAGATCCAGGTGCCATCAATCTTGAATCCCAGTATTTTTTTGAATAGCTCTGTGCGCTTTTCTCCAACAAAGATGTTTCAATGAAATGATAGTCTGCTGCTCC
>CAYFLQ010000131.1:0-5032 GCA_964344065.1 uncultured Sphingobacterium sp.
TTGGAAAACCGAAAACGAAGAGCGAAAATCGATCGTTGGATATGGGCTTTCTGTTTCGAGTGAATACAACTATCATTCTCTTGGCGCAAATCTGAGTTATGCTAAAACATCTCAAGATGGGAACCGTGAATTTAATGCAAAGGCTCAAATATTTTTAGATCAGGTAAAAATGATTCAGCCATCTGAGTTGATTCCGCAACGTTCATATTCAACAATCGTTACCAATACCTCTGCAAGCGGAAGAGGCGGCGGTGGCGGATCTACCTTGCTTACCTTTTTTGTAGATGATCGTGATCGAATTCCTTCTAGCGCAAGAAATACATTTATGTCATCTTTTTCACTTTCTCAAGTGATCAATAAGAATGCGCAATTTTCTTTGCTGGCTGATGGAGTTGCACAAACAGGTTATTTAGGTTTACCATTTCACAGAGTCTATTGGACTGATGGCTCAGTGCACGTAGAAAAGTTACCTTCGAGCCGCATGAAGCTGCCATTGGGAGCAAGGTTCAATTATTTTATAGGTGATAAGTTTATTGTTAGAACCTTTTATAGATTTTATACAGATACTTGGGGGCTGAAGGCTCATACAATGAGTATTGAACTCCCGTATAAGATTACTTCATTTGTTTCTGTAAGTCCAATGTATCGTTACTACCAGCAAACTGCTATCAAGTATTTTGCTCCTTATGCACAACATAAATCAACAGATTTCTATTATACCAGCAATTATGATTATTCAGCATTTTCCTCTAATTATGTTGGGATTAACTTCAGAATAGCACCTCCTAAAGGTGTGTTTGGAGTGAAATCATTCAATATGCTTGAGATACGTGGAGGGCGTTATGTTCAAACTACAGGGTTGAATGCAAACAACATCACCGTTAATTTACGGTTCAAATAGATCGTAATTAGTTGATCATGTATTTTTCAAAAACAATTTCAGCTTTCCCTTTATTAATTTTAGCCTGAAATTGTTTTTTTGTTTCAGTTGAACTGTTGTCAAAATCCAGGGTCAATCCTTTTGGTATTTTATAATCTTTCGCATTAAAACTGAAAGAAAGTTTATCAGGCAATCCATATTGAATGTATTTCCCGTATTGCATATCCATCTCATAGGTACCTTCTTCTTTGGTAGTAGTACTATTTTTTTCAACCACTAAATCTTTTTCATTTATGTAGAGGGTTGATAGTACAATTTCAGATTGTGGGGAGGTGGGCAGTAATTTTATGATGCGAAGTATTTTACCTTTTATGTTTTGTGTACCTCCATCAATTACAGTGAAATCATTGGAAAAAATGTTTTGCAATGAAATCGCATTGACTCCTTTTGGTATAAAGGTTACTCCATTGTTGCTTTGAATTTTTAAATCATTTGGTTTCTTGAAGGTTACTTTAACTTTTGCTATCGGTATTTTTAAATAAGCAATTGAAGTTTTCATTGTTGCACTCGCCTCATAGCTTTTTATTTTATCCAACTTGGTTTTGATTTGATTCATCAATGTATTGGCATCTTGTGACAATGCTGATATATGAAATGCTAAAAAAGTAAATGAGGTTAAGATATGTTTCATTTTCATTAGGATAAGATATCTTTTCTTTTAAATACCATAGCACTGATGATGAACAATGTTAGAATATGGAGCATCAATATTGATATACTCTCAATGATTGATGAAATGTTTTCAATACTTCCTTTGATGGGAACACCCTCTTCGGAAGTTGCGATATAAAAAAATCCCTTCCAGCCTACTAAATAACTTGTAAATAAATATGGCTTTACATAGTGATCAATCAATGGTATGTTCATATTGGAAATGATGGTAAAAACCAGTACAATACAAATCGTAGTGATGATGGGCCCAATTGAATTATCAGCGAACAAAGAGAAGAAAATTGCAATGGAAACGATGACTGTCAATGCAATTGCTGCATATCCAAATGCTGCTATATATCTCCAAATGATGTCATCACTTGTTATTTGCATGATTTGCGATACATCACCAGCTACCCTGAATACCAACATATCGCCAGCACCAAAAATAAACAGACTCAATCCGAGTGATAGTAATGCCATCCAAACCAATAGGATTATGGTGTAAATAATAGATGCTAAAAATTTGGAGAACAATATCTCAATTCTGCTAACTGGTTTTGATAACAATAGTCGCAAAGTGCCCATATTGGCTTCTCCACTGATGGCATCTCCTGCTATCAAGGCAACCAATATGGGTATTTGAACAAGTAAAGTATTTAATATGATATAACACATGAAGTAACCATTCATTGCTTTCTGCTTATCTAGTTGAAAGCTGTCGTTGATTCCTTGCAGCATTAGATTCATATAATTTTCACCATCTGCTTTAAATGCAAATTGAAAAATCAACACAATAGCCATGATGGCTGCAAATGATATGTACGTTCTCGGTCTTTTGCTTATTTTGAACAATTCTATGTTAAGCAGATTCCACATTATGATGCATTCGTAAGTTGAAGAAAATAATTTTCTAATGAATGATTGCTCTTCACGTTCTCAACTGATATGTTGCTTTCAACTAAGAATTTAATCAGTGATGCTATATCATTTTTATTCATCTCAAAACTCAACCTGTCATTTGATGTCAAATGTGTAGACCATTGACTTTCAGAAATAATGATCATTGCCAGCTCTTTGTTTTGGGTTTCAATTTCTACCAGTGTTTTGGAGGGATCTAATAATTGATTGACTTTTCCCTCTACCATTTTTTCACCTTTGTGTAAGATGATCATGCTATCTGCGACCAGTTCTATTTCATTCAGTAAATGTGAAGATATCAAAATGGTTCTGCCTTCATTTTTGCTGAAATGGAGGATAAGATTTCTGATTTCTGAAATTCCTTGAGGGTCTAGTCCGTTGGTGGGTTCATCGAGTATGATGAATTCAGGATCGTTTAATAGTGCAATAGCTATGCCCAGCCTTTGTTTCATTCCCTGGCTATAAGACTTTACTTTATCATTACCTCTGCCACGCAGACCTACTCTTTCTAATAAGTTATCTAATGTTGAAGTAGTTGAGGGGAGTCCATAAATGTTGGAGAAGATTCTCAAGTTGTCGTACCCACTCAGGTAGTTGTAGGAATCTGGTTTTTCAATGATTGCTCCTATTTTACTTAATATATATTTCTCATTTCCTTTCAAGGGCTTGTTAAACATCTTGATTTCACCAGCACTTGGTTGAATGAGGGAGAGCAACATTCTCATGGTCGTGCTCTTACCAGCACCATTTTGTCCCAAAAACCCATAAACACTGCCAGTTGATATTTCAAATGAAATATTTTTTACAGCATCAAAATGTTTAAAAGATTTTGAAAGATTCCTGACTTCTACGGTGTTTCCTGACATCTCAATGATAACAATTCAGTAAGGATAAGGTTGACTAACAAGCTTGAATCTCTTTTAAAATTGAGTAGAGGTGATTTATTCAAAAACGATCCTCCCGAATTTCTCATAATCATGGAAATTCTTCCTGGTGCGCATCCAGCTCCATTGGCTGGTTTTATCATCATAATCGATTCTATAAAAATTGGCCCTCCAAGTGGTTCCAGATCTAGGAGGAACATTTTGAAGGGGTGTTAACAGTTTGTATGGAATGAAAAATTCTGCAATCCAAGATGTCGTCTTTCCATTGGTTTGTTGAATAGTTGCAGCATGTTTCGTACGTCGATCTCCTTCATAATGCCAGGGTCTCCAACCTAAAAACTTTCCTTCATAATTAGGGACCAAGATAGGCAGTTCAACATTGTATGGAGAAAGTTCATATTCGAAGTAGATATTAGATGCTTCATTTGGCCAAAAGAACACCTCAACTACATCTTCATTATAAATATCAGCAAAATCTTCTCTAAGTGTAGAAGTGATGAGACTATCTTCAGATACATATAAACAATACACCCCATTTTCTGAGTAAAGCATTTTGAATTTGGATGCATATTGTTTATTCCCTTTCCTGTGAGTTAGGTTTACAAAAGAAGTTTCATTCCAGTGTTTGCTATCACCTTTTCCATTGATTTCGAAGTCTAATGTTTTTTTAATATGGAGTACTCCTGAATCCTGAAAGGCAGTCTTAGCAAATACTGAACTCCAACACAGTGAAAGCAATATCAACTGAAAAAATTTCATAAAAATTATTTTCGAAGCATGGGGAATAATCTTCTGATATCTTCTTCTTTGGGTTGGGTCCCATATTCACAAATTTCAAAAGCTTCAAAATTCTTGACTTGTTTGGCTTTTTCTTCACCGTACCATTTTACCAATGATGCCATGAAATCTGGTTTGATGGGCTCTTCATATCTTTTTGTCATCCATTGAATTTTTTCTTCTTTTCCAGCGGGCACTTCTTGCTCATAATGACCAATCCATGGATTCCATTCATAGAATTGAGATACATGCGCATCTAATCCATAAATTTTCTTTTTGTACACAGAGGTGATGTCAACTACAATGTCTGGTCTAAAAGGATTGGGTCTTTGAAAATTATCTCTGGTATAAAGAAATATAGGGTTCTTTTTCAAGGCAGGCACATCGTATGCAATATTGGGCACGGCTACCATGTATGCTGCATCTTGAACAAGCACACCCGTATAGCGATGATCGGGATGGTAATCGTTAGGACGGGGCGCAATGACTACATCAGCATTCCACTCTCTGATTTTTCTGATGATTTGAAGCCTTACTTCCAAGCTTGGCATGAGCATGCCATCGTGGTTATCTAACACATCATATTTTATACCAAGTCTCTTTGCAACCTCTTGTGTTTCTGCATATCTTCTTTCTGCAAGCGCTCTTCCTTGCATTTTATGATGTCCTGCATCACCATTGGTTACAGCAACAAATTTTACAGCATGTCCCATTTCAGCCAATAATGCAGCGAGTCCACCAGCATCCAAATCACAATCATCTGGATGTGCACCAATAACAATGATTCTACTTTTTTCCTGTGCAGTGAGAGAAAAAATGAATGAAATAAATAAGGATAAAATGAATAATCTTTTCATGG
>CAYFLQ010000132.1:0-5027 GCA_964344065.1 uncultured Sphingobacterium sp.
TCAATTTCCAATAAAATATACCTTCTGAAGGAGCTTTGTACGCAATTTTTGCTTGTGCTGCTGCTGGATTAGGGTACACACGAATGTTTTTTTCCGTGAGTATTCTTTTTGCGTTGATGATTTCTTTCTGTTTAAAAAGATCTTCATATGCTTTGTGCATGTTCGGAATTCCGTAGCCCTTTTTATTATCTGGTGTAAGAAATTGATCTGAAGAAGATTTTACTGCTTGAATGATTTGCAAATTGGAAAACTCAGGGAAAGCCTGCCAAAGGCATGCGATCAGTCCTGCTATATTCGGATTGGAGAATGAAGTGCCGCTTCCAATTCCTACAGTTCCATCCATAGCGATCAATTGTGTATTTACTCCTACTGATACAATATCAGGTTTAACTCTTCCGTCAGCAGCGGGTCCAAATCCTGAAAAAGTTGCAGCTTGTTTTGATGAATTAATTGCCCCAACTGCCAGCACATTGATTCCATCTGCAGGTGCAGAAATATATTTCCATGGGTCATTGCCTTCATTACCCGCACTATTCATAACAATGATTCCTTTAGAAACAGCCATGCTGGCTGCTCTGCTTACAATGGTTCCATTTCCATTCAGCTCATTGTATTGATGATTAAAATATGGGTCATCGAAAGTTGTATACCCAAGAGAGGAACTGATGATATGCACTCCAATACTATCAGCTCTTTCTGCAGCTATCAACCAATATGCCTCTTCAATGGGAAATTCAGTCTTTGCGTCCTCTGTTCTGAATAAATAATAGTCGGCATGAGGAGATGTTCCCACAAAGGATCCTGGAAGATTGGCCCCCATGATCGACAGACAGTTCATGCCATGTGGGTCATCTTCGTTGACTGATGCATCATTGTTTATAAAATCCCAGGTTGCTTTGATTTTGTTTTGTTTTCTTAAACTGTCAAAGGCTGAATGATTTAAATATTTATAAAATCCGCCATCTAAGACAGCGATTTTTATTCCTTCACCCAAGAAACCTTTGTTGTGTAGATATTCTCCTTCATGTATGAGGATTTGTGATTGACTTTTTCCGTAAGAAATAATATTTTCATTTTTTTCTGACTGATTTTGAAAATCATTGGATGCTACTGTTTTAGTTTCAATTTCATTGCTTTTGAGTCGGATGACACTGTTCGCAATGGGATAATATTTCTTTACAAAACTTAACTTATTGATTTTGTCAATCGATGTTTGATTGATGGTTTGGATAATGGCTAGGTTCATCCATCGGGAGCAGTATATCACTTTCACATCTGGAATGATTGATAAACTGTCCAAGTACAGCTTCGATACAGGTAGATCTGTACTATCAATGGCAATATTGAACAATTTTTTTCTTGTAATGCTTTCAGCTGAAAGAAAGGTGATTGGATTACTGATGGAGTGAGAAGTACCCTTTTTGTCTTTGAATTCTACTACGAATCTGGCATATTGTGCCTGGACTGTATGATAAGCCAGGATAAAGATTAATAAGGACAATCGTCTCATCAGAGGGATGCAAAATTATGTCTCAATATAGAAATTTTTAAGCCATAGCTGTTTTCTTCAAAATATCCGGATGGGTTATTGGCATTGCCAGGTTGCCATACTTGATGGATGAAGTCTTTGTAAACCAGACCGATCCCCTTGCCATATATTTCTTTTGAATAATTGATCTCAGCATATACTTTTTTATTCGTGGGATCACCAATGGTATCATTTCTTTGAAGAATGCTGATGGTTGAAGGAATGATCAGTTGATTGAACTTCAAAGGAGTATTGGTTTTTTCAAATGTGTATGTCCAATCATGCAGAAAACCAGCATCCGGAACACTAACTGTATTGATATAGGTGTTGCCCTTCCATGAAAAACCATTTTTAATGGGGGACATGATTTTGATAAATCTTTTGTTGGATTCAATCCATTCAAATGAGCTGCTGTCAGCGATTGCCAGAAATGCATCCAGGTGGGCCCAGTTGTTGGTATCTATTTTATTTCTGATCAGTCTGAGTATCCTAAATGCTTTTCTGCCCAGATTATCAGCAGTGATAGATTGGATGCTGTCTTTGATGATATAAGTATGGATTTCTTTTGTAGATCCTAGATTGGTATACACAGTAGAATCTAATTGATACATGATGTACTTGCCAACTTCTAGAGGGATATAATCATTTACTTTTTCACTGGTAAAAACTTCAAATGATTTTTTACAGGAAATCGTGCCTGTTAGCAATATGAATGATAATAAAAGTAAGAAGGATGATTTCATGATGTCATTTCTCTTTGAATGATGCCTCCTCCAATTACATCATCACCATCATAAAAAACAGCTGATTGTCCGGGTGCAATTCCTTTTGCATTATCATAGAATTGAACACGAACGCCATTGTTATTATTATAAAGGGTTGCTTGATTTCCGCTGTCTTTGTATCTTATTTTGACAATAGCCTCATTTCCATCTTGTATTTGATCGTATTTTATGAGGTTTAATTGTCCAACCTGCATTTCATTTTTCAATAAATCTTCTTCATCGCCCAATACAACAGTGTTGGTATTTGGATCGATTGCGGTTACGAATACAGGTTTGCCCAATGTTACTTCCAATCCTTTTCTTTGTCCAATCGTATAAAATGGGTATCCGCTGTGTTTTCCTAGAATATTTCCATGCTTATCAACGAACATGCCGCCTTTCAATTTTTCATCCAATCCCTCTACATTTCTTCTTAGAAAACCTCTGTAATCATTGTCTGGGACAAAGCATATTTCATAGCTCTCACTTTTTTTGGCGAGTTCAGGATATCCAAAATCCAATGCCATTTGTCTGATTTCAGTTTTTCTGTAATTTCCAAGGGGTAGGAGGGTTCTTGAAAGCAAATCTTGTTGCAAACCCCATAGAACATAGCTCTGGTCTTTTGTTTCGTCTTTGCCCTTGCTGATGACAAATCGGTTATTTGCCTCTCGGATATTTGCATAGTGACCAGTGGCAATAAAATCGCAATCAAGTGCATTGGCTCTTTTAAGCAGTGCTCTCCACTTGATATGTGTGTTGCACATCACACAAGGATTGGGTGTTCTTCCTGCCATGTATTCATCGATAAAATTCTCGATGACTGCATTACCAAACTCTTCTCTGATATCTATGATATAATGGGGAAATCCATGATGCACAGCGGCCGCTCTGGCGTCATTGAAGGAGTCAAGATTGCAACAGCCGGTTTCTTTTTTACTTCCACCTGCGGTTGCATAATCCCATGTTTTCATGGTAATTCCAATCACTTCATACCCTTCTTGATGCAGCATCAGTGCAACAACGGTGCTGTCTATGCCTCCACTCATGGCGACCAATACCTTTCCTCTTCTGCTCATAGGTGCAAAGTTATAGAATCATTGTCTATACTCGGGATCAAGTTCAGCTGGGAATTTAATCGATCAATTCGTTTTTTACTGCAAAAAAAACGAGGCCCGCAGTGTTTTTCAGCCCAAATCTTTCCATCAATCGGTCTTTGATCGATTCAACGGTTCTTGGGGATATCGACATTTTTTCTGCAATTTCCGAGGCTGTGAATTCTCTGCAAATCAAACTTACCACCTCCTTTTCTTTCTCAGACATTACAATTTCATTGCTGAGGGAAGGTGCATTTTTAATTCGTGCAGTAGATTTTTTGAGTAAAATTCTGTTTACAAAGTTGTTGAGATAATATCCTCTTACATAGGCCTCCATGATGGCTTTTTTGATTTCTGCAGGTTCAGCATTTTTAAGCAGGTATCCATTGGCACCATTTTCCATCAGGTGACTCACAAAACGCTCGTCCTCGAACATGGTAATGATGAGTATTTTAATTTGAGGATATAATTTGCTTACCTCTTTGGTGGTTTCAATCCCATCTTTACCAGGCATTCTGAGGTCAAGTAAAATTACATCTGGTTGATGTTGCTTGAGTTGCATCAATAAATCATCGCCATTTTCTGCTTCCAGCACAAATGAAATATTGGTATACTGACGGAGCGATAAGATAATACCCTTGCGAAAGATCTTATGATCATCGGCAATCCCTACACGGATCACTTGCATGTTTTCAAGATTTAAAAGTTTCCAGTCAATTTAATTTGCCCGTTTTGATAGGCAATTCAATCGTCACCTTATAAAAGGTTTTGCTTGGATCTTTTTCGAAGAGGATATTGGCATTCAGAACTTTCATTCTGCTTTGGATGTTTTTTAACCCGAGTCCAGTTGAACTCTTGTTGATATGTTCAAAATCTTCCTGAGTGATTCCTTTTCCATCGTGGTTTACCCAGATATAAAATTTATCGTCCAGTATATTTTGAGTAAGGTGAATAAAGCTGGCGTTGCTGTGTTTCAAGATATTGTTGATCAATTCTTGGATTACTCTGAAGATGAGTAATTCTTTTTGGGCAACCATTCGTTCTTTGTATTCATGAAATCTACTGCTTGCGCTGATGGCACCAGACCCACTTATTTTTTGAAACAGGTCGTTGATGGCCGACTCTAATCCAAAGTTTTTTAGGGTAGGAGGCATTAAGCTATGAGAAATGTTTCTAATAAGCTGTATGGTGTCATCGATGATCTGCTTAGCATTGTAGATACTTTGTAATTGAGTAGCAGTATCCTGTTTTACTAAGTTATCGTTGAGATAGAGTCTGGCTGTTGCCAACAATGGCCCTGCATCATCGTGAAGATCAGCTGCAATTCTCTGGCGCTCTTCTTCTTGCCATCTTATCGATGCATTTAATAAAATTTGTTGTTGTTCGTCCTCCAAGCGTTTCAGCTGTTGTTGGTATTTAATGATTCTTCTTTGGTGAAATACAACAAAACTGATGAGCCCCATCGCCAATACCAACATGCCCAATGTGCCAAATAATAGCACAGTTGAAACATTTGATGATGATATGGCCTGAAGAAAAATCATGTTAGGCTATTGAGAGATTCGTATGAATACTTTTTGGTTTTTTGTTTTTCGTTAATAATGGCAATACAAAAGGATATATATTTAAATATATTAAGAG
>CAYFLQ010000133.1:0-4990 GCA_964344065.1 uncultured Sphingobacterium sp.
ATTATTGACAAATTACTGCTAACATTAAATGATATTTTGAATATTTTTCAAAATTTTAGGATATCCGACCCTGTTTTTAAATAATATTTCAATATCTTTGTGTCACAATTACACGATGTAATTAACGAAGTCTTAGCACAGTTATTTTATACTAAGACATCCAATGATAAAACGGTTACTTGCTTATGAGATGCTTTAAACTGTTTTATATGAATCACAAAAATCAGGGTACTATGAAAAAGAACTTAACCCAACACCCAGCAAGAAAGAACAATCCATCTTCCTTTCTGAGATTGTTCGCAATCATCATGTTGACTGTTTCAACTTTATCAGTTATCACAACGAAGGCCGAAACCGGAGATGATATCAAAAATGTCAAGATATCCCTCCCAGATTCAAAACTTTTAAGAAGAGCTGATAGAGAAATCAACCGAAACATGGCCATTGAACTTAGAAATGCAGCTTTCTTCAAGATAAACATGCCTGAAACAGTTACTGCAGATCAGCAAGTCAATGCAGCTTTTTTCAATGAGTTTACATTGAGCAATTTCTACGAAATTGACCAGGAATTAGATCAAAAATTGTCAAATGAATTTTTAGCATTCAATATTAATACAAACTTGAGTAAAAACTCATTACAGGCTGATAATGAGATGAATGCAATATTTTATAACGCTTTTAAAATACAGATTTTGGGCGATGTAAATGCTGCAGACCTTGAAATGAACAATCAATTTTCTCAGCTTGAAAACTAATTCGTTAACGCTCTGATTAAAAAAAGGCCTTCCAGATGGAGGGCCTTTTTGCTGCAATAAATAAGCCGGATTCTGTTAAATGCTATCATTTATCTGTTCTTTAAGTTGCCCTAAAGAATCAAGCTGCCTACCCATTCTGGCCTTTTCAGAGAGAACGAGTCATTCTCCAACTTACGCTACCAGAACCTATGTGGCATTTCAGCACGCAAGGTTTACCCCCAATCCGCATTACTGAGGATTGCCGGGAGCTCTTACCTCCCGTTTTCACCCTTATCTACCAGAGGCAGACGGTTATTTTCTGTGGCACTTTCTGTTCCCGATAAATCGAGACCCGGCTCTTCACCGGTACGATGCTCTATGCTGTCCGGACTTTCCTCGTTATAAAACGCGATAGCAATTACAGCTCGACAAAGTTACAATATTTAAATGGGGACAAAAGAAGTTGCTTTTCACCTCTTTTTGGTCACTTTAAAGCCTGCATTTGATAAAAGGGAAAAATCAATCTTGCCATCATCGGAACCAAGACCTTCCTTTTCTGGTTCAGACATAGCAATTTCAGCTTCTTTGCCAGGGTATTGTTCAAACAAGGGGTAATTGAAAGACGCATTGTGTGACGCGATGGTAGACTCCGACAATTTCAAAAATTGCTTTGGCTTAGGTTTGAAGTCTATTGAAAACTGATTGGCTTTTAGCGGATCTTGTTTAACCAATGAAAAAATGAATATCAATTTAGGCTGATCATTCAAATAATCAAAGGGTAAATCAAATACATACAAGTCTTCCAAGGCAGAAACCAAATGCTTGGTTTCCAACTCTTTTACATCCTTATAAAACAGTGAGAACTGAACATGTAATTCATCATCTGTATGATTCAGGAGATATACCCGATAGTGTGAAAATAAATTTTCATCGAACTCATCTTTATCCAAAATGGGAAAGAATGAAAGGTGAACTCCATCACGTGGTATATTTCGATCGATTTTCTTTTCTTTTCGCGGAATATCTAAGTGAGAGTTTTTTTTCTCTCGGATGATTGGCTTCTTGGTGAATTGATCAAAGTATGGGAAATCTATCTGATCTGCATAAACAGGAAACTGAATTCCTTCCACTTCGATGGTCAACATTTTTTTATTGATCCATTCGATTACAATACCTTTTTCACCAGTGGCGGTAACCACTATTTTATCGCCTTCTTGGAATTTCATGACAGATTTAACTTACTTCTTTTTCTTCCATAGAAAAAATAGATGGTTAGTCCCAAGAGCATCCATCCGAAGAACACCAACCAACTGTTTGCAGGAATTTCAACCATGAGATACATACAGCAACTAACTCCAAGCAGTGGAATCAAGGAAAGTTTTTTTGAAAACGCCACCATGGAGAGGATTCCAGTTAATAAAACAAACAGTAAAAACAGAATTTCTTGATAGCCTTCATTCGTCAAATGACTCATTGAAGCAAGGATTCTATCATTAAAAAAATAAATGAATAGAATATAGAAGAATGGGAATATCCATCTTGCATTGATATATGGCAAAGAAAACTTTCCTTTTTGGCGTTCTATTCGAGGCAACAGCAACACTCCACCACTTACCAAAGCAAACGCAAATAATGTACCAATGCTCGTTAAATCCGTCATCAATTTATCATCAATGAATAAAACAAATCCTCCGACAAATAATCCAGTTATGATGGTTGAAAAACCAGGAGTCTTATATTTCTTATCAACTTTGCCAAAAGATTTGGGCAATAAACCATCACGGCTCATCACCATCCAAATACGAGGCTGACCAATCTGAAATACCAACAACACACTGGATGCGGCAACTACTGCACTGATGGAAATAAAAAATCCAACCTTTCCCATATTGATACGCTCAAATACAAAAGCGAGTGGATCAGTTACATATTGAAATTCCGAATAATTCACAAGTCCGGTTATAACAAGCGCTGTAACGATATAAATAACGGTACAGAGTATCAGCGAGTAGATCATACCTTTGGGCAAATCACGCTGAGGGTTGGCACATTCTTCAGCAGTAGTTGAAATTGCATCAAAACCGATATATGCAAAAAATACAGCAGAGACACCTTTCAAGACACCTGTCATCCCATTCGGCAAGAAAGGTTTCCAATTGTCAAAGGTATTGTTCGAAAATATATACCAAAAGCCAACGATAGCAATCAATATCAACACTACAATCTTCAACATCACCATTGCATTTGCTGTCTTTTTGCTTTCTTGAATTCCAACATATGCCAGCCAGGTAATGAGTGCTACAATGATGAACGCAGGCAAATTGATGATAAAATGAATTCCTAAAATGATGGGTGCATGAGTGTATACAAGCCCAGTAGTAGCTGAACCATCAGATAAAGCCTGTTCATATTGCAATTTTGCAGTTTGATAGCCAATAGACAACCAATCTGGCAGGGAGATTCCTATAGCGTGAAGAATATTATTGAAATAAGCACTCCAGGAAATAGCAACAACTATATTTCCTATAGCATATTCCAAAATAAGTGCCCATCCAATGATCCATGCAACCACTTCACCGAAACTTACATAAGAATACGTATAAGCACTTCCTGCAACTGGAATGCGCGAAGCAAATTCGGCATAGCACAATGCTGTAAAGCCACAGGTAACTGCTGTAATCATGAATAAAAAGATTACGCCTGGTCCTCCATTATATGCAGCAGAGCCAATCGTTGTAAATATGCCGCCTCCAATAACCGCTGCTACACCCATGAGAGTGAGATCTTTTACTGTAAGCACACGTTTCAATCCATTGTCTGAATGTCCATGTACATCCACTTCACTGCCTAAAGAAGAAAGCGTTTTTTTTCGAAATATACTTTTCAATGGAAAATTATTTGTCGCGTTTTATGAGATATGCTGCCAAATCCTTTAAGGTTTGCTTACGATTGGATGAAACTGCAATTTCATCCAAATGAAGATAAGCCTTGTCGAGGTAGGATTCCTTTAGTGTATTGGCCCATTCATCGATACCACATTTTTTATAGATATCCAACACCCTTTCCACTTTATCAGCTGATTGAATCTTAAGCAAATGATTTAATTCATCTAAGTCGTTACTCTTTGCAGTCTCCAATGCATGAATCAGTAAAAATGTCTTTTTGTTGCTTTGAATATCTCCTCCAACCTGTTTTCCAAATTTAGATGGATCACCAAAGGCATCTAAATAGTCATCTTGAATTTGAAAAGCTATACCAAGATTTCTACCGAATTCGTACATATGCCCCTGATTGTGTTCACTGGCACCCCCTATTATACTCCCCAATTGTAGACTTGCAGCAAGAAGTACGGATGTTTTCAATTGAATCATGTGGATGTATTCATCCAGCGCAACATTATCTTTCTTTTCAAAATCCATATCCAACTGCTGCCCTTCACAAACCTCTTTAGCAGTTTTATTAAAAAGATGAATTACTTTTTTTAGATGTGTACTTTCAATTTTATTTAAGTAATCATATGCAACAACCATCATTACATCACCCCCTAACAAGGCAGTTGCTTCACCATGAATGTGATGAACAGTGGGCTTGCCTCTTCTTAAAGGAGCTTTGTCCATGATATCATCATGCACAAGCGTAAAATTGTGAAAAAGTTCAACAGCTGCTGCCAGATGATATGCATCAGGATGAATCTCATCAAAAAGCTCATTTCCTAAAAGACAAAGCACAGGACGAATTCTTTTTCCGCTGTTGGAAAGAAATTCTTCCAATGGATCGTAAAGGGTACCTGGATCCAAAGGGAAATGCCTATGTTGAAAATAGGACTCAAATGACTGCTGAAGTGATTCTATTGAAGACATAATTAAAATAGATCAATGCTTCGAAGATAACAAATGAAGCTTTCTTATCGTCTATTTTTTCTGGTAGCAAGAGAAGGGCCTTTGAAGCCTGTGTCCATGATCCATTCATAATCCAACTGTCTCTTTGAAAGATTGGCTGCAACTACTTTGATTTTGACAGTATCCCCAATCCGAAAAGCCCATCCAGAGCGTTTTCCGATTAATGCATATTCTGATTCTTGATAAACAAAATCATCATAATCCAGCAAGGAAGTTGCACTGATCAATCCCTCACATTTCTGATCCACTGTTTCTGCCCAAAATCCAAAGCTTGCAACTCCAGAAACTACTGCATCAAATTCGTCGCCCAAAAATTGCTTCATGAATTCAACTTGTTTGTACTTATTGGCAGCTCTC
>CAYFLQ010000134.1:0-4942 GCA_964344065.1 uncultured Sphingobacterium sp.
TCTGTATATGATAGAAGCAATCCAGATGGTGTATTGGTACCAAACACTACAGATATTTGGCCTAAAATTGAAGCAGATTTTCAGTTTGCTGCAGACAACTTGCCTGCAACACAATCTGATAAAGGTCGTGCTACAAAATGGGCTGCGTTAACATATTTAGCCAAAGCACAGCTTTTCCAAAAGAAATGGGCTGCTGCAAAAGCGAATTTGTTGACTGTATATACTACCTCAGGTAAGTCTTTGATGAAAGAATACCATGATAACTTCCGTACAAAAACCAACAACAATGCAGAGTCTATTTTTGAAGTTGAGTTTTCTGTAAACGACGGTACTACTGGTGGTAATGGTAACAAAGGTTCTACTTTGAACTGGCCTTACACTGCTGCTTCTCCTGGTCGCGGTTGTTGCGGATTCTATTTGCCTTCACACAACTTGGTGAATGCATTTAGAGTAGATGCAGATGGTTTGCCTTTGATTGGTGCTGCTGTTGATGGAAGTTTAGATACTTACAATGCAGTTGACGTTCCTAACGATCAGGGTATCAAAGTTTCTGAAGCTTGGACATATGACAACTCTCAGCCAGTTGATCCACGTTTGGACTGGACCGTTGGTCGCCGTGGTGTAAACTTCCTTGATTGGGGTAAAATGCCAGGTAGATCTTGGATACGTGATCAAACCTATTCTGGTCCGTTCACTGGTAAAAAGTGGATGTACTATGTAGGTGAAGAAGGATCGACTACTCACTCTACTGACAGACGTTCAGTAAACAACAACTACAGAATGTTGAGATTGTCTCACGTTATTTTGTGGTTGGCTGAGTGCGAAGCTGAATTGGGTAATCTAGCACAGGCTGAAACATATGTTAACTTGATCCGCTCTAGAGCAAAAGGCTCAACTCCTCAGGATGCTTCAATCAACACAAAGGTTGAGCCATACCCTGCAGGTACTTTTGCAACAAAAGGTGCAGAGTTCGCAAAGAATGCTGTACACTTTGAAGAGCGTCTTGAGTTTGCAATGGAAGGTCACCGCTTCTTCGACCTCGTTCGTTGGGGTGTTGCAGAGAAAATCCTCAATGCATATGCTCAAAAAGAAGCAGTTGCAGGTAAAGGATGGGATGGCCGTGCTTTCAACAAGAGAGCTTATATGGCTGGTAAAGTGTTCGCAGCAAAGAACAATTACTTCCCAATCCCTGCGGATGAAATCTTGAACTCACAAAAAGATGGAAAATCAGTTCTTACTCAGAACCCTGGTTACTAATCTTCTTTGACTCATAAACGAAAAGGCTGTCAGCAATGACAGCCTTTTTTATTTTAGTTCAGATAATTTTTAGAAAATTGAATTGAAAAAACCTAAGCGTCCAATTTCATCAATTGTTCAAAGAGTTCTTCGTATTTTAATTCAAGAGGGGATAGCTGGCTCATCAATGTTTTGTATTGTTTCTCAGCTTCTTGAAATGTAATTTTATCGGAATAAACTGCAGGATCTGCCAATGCAGCTTCTGCCTTCGTTTTATCCTCTTTTAATATTGCTATCTTTTTCTCCAACTCATCAAACTCTCTTTGGAGTTTCTTTTTTTGTTTTTCTGTAGAATCAGTTGGTTGTTGACGGGTGGTTGTTGACGGTTGAGGGTTGACAGTTGAAGATTGTTTGTTATGAGTTGACTGTGAACTGTCAACTGTTAACTGCCTTTTTGATTGTCTTTCCTTCCACTCCACCCACTCCGTATATCCACCTTTGAACTCAACAATCTGTCCATCAACAATCTCCCAAATTTTATTCGCGGTTTTTGAGATAAAATAACGATCGTGGCTCACCAGTATAAGACTGCCTTCATATTTATCCAGTGCATCTGCCAACAAATCCACCGAATGCATATCCAAGTGATTGGTCGGTTCATCGAGCATGAGAAAATTTGCTTTGCTGATAATGGTCTTAGCAAGTGCCACACGCGCTTTTTCACCTCCACTCAACACCTTGATGCGTTTGTCAACATCATCACCGCTGAACAGAAAGCATCCCAGAACCGTTCTAAGTTCCATATCGGTTTTTTTACTTCCTGCCATTTGCATCTCTTCCAAAATATTGTTGTTGAGATTCAAGTGCTCTAATTGATGCTGTGCATAGAAACTCTCATCTACATTATGTCCCCAGTTCCTTTCGCCCTCAAAACTCTCCCGATCAGCAATGATCCTTAGTAACGTAGACTTCCCTTTTCCATTGGCTCCAATCAATGCAATTTTATCTCCTCTCTCAATCTCAGCATTGGTATTGTTGAGTATTTCAATAGGTCCAAAATGTTTGGAAAGATGCTTTAAAGAACAAATGACCTTACCTGGAACTTTATCAACACTGAAGTTGATCCGAATATTCGGACGTTCAATAGAAGCTTCTTCTAGTCTTTCAATTTTATCCAGTCTCTTCTGTACACTCTGCGCCTGTGCTGCTTTTGAAGCTTTTGCTTTGAATCGTTCAATGAACCTTTCCTGCTGCCTGATAAAATCTTGCTGATTTTCAAAAGCCCTTTGCTGTAGTTCGAGTCTTACCAGTTTCTCTTTTTCGTAGAAACTGTAATTGCCTGAATAGATATGTAATTTTCTCTGATAGAGTTCTGCGATTTTATTGACCATGCGGTCGAGAAAATATTTGTCATGGCTTACTATCACTACTGCTCCCTGATAATGAACGAGGTATTTTTCTAACCATTCAATGGATGGTAAATCCAAGTGGTTGGTTGGCTCATCCAGCATCAACAAATCGGGTTGCATCAAAATCATTTTTGCAAGCAATACACGCATCCTCCATCCACCACTGAACTCTTTGTAAGGCCTTTGCAAATCCGATTGGTTAAAGCCTAGTCCATGTAAAACATCTTCAGTTTTATGCTCAATATTGTACCCATCCAACAGATCCATTTCTTGAAGGAGGTCAGTGTAGAGGATCAATTTTTTTTCGTCTTCCTGTTGTTCCAACTCCAATCCAAGGATCTCAATCTCCTGTTGAATCTGCAATACTCTTTCAAAAGCGCCCATGGCAACTTTTAATATGCTGTCATCTGTATCAAAACTCAATAAATCTTGATGTAAGTAGCCAATGGTGGTGGTCCTGCTCCTTTCAACGGTCCCTTTGCTGGGAAGGTATTCTCCTGATAGTAACTTTAGAAGGGTAGACTTTCCTGTTCCATTGTATCCAATTAACCCAATTCTTTCTCCTGGATGGATATGCCATGTACAATCCTCTACAATAGCCCTCGCTCCGAACTCGAAAGTCATATCCTGAAAACCTGCTAACATATAATGAATTTGCGCGGCAAAGTTAGCATATTCTATCTTTGCACCTGAACATTCCAATCGCTCATGTGTTGTAGAACTGTGATCACCAGGTATTTCTTTCTTTTTTCTTTTTGCTTCATTGGACTTCTTCAAGCGCAGGAAAAATTTACCATTTCCGGCTATATCAGAGACTCCCTCAGTCGAGAAACCCTTATTGGGTCAACTGTTCAGATCAAAGAACTGTCAAGAGGAGTGAGCAGCAATCAATATGGTTATTTTGCTATTAGCCTCCCTAAAGGGGAATACCAGCTCATTGCATCTTTTGTAGGATATTATCCCTTGGAGAAAAATATCAAACTTGATAAAGATCTTGTGCTTGATTTTCCATTGATGTCAAAATCTAGCCTTTCACAAGAAATTGTCATCAGCTCAAAGAGGAGAGATGCCAATATTAAAAACGCTCAGATGGGGCAAATCGACTTGAGCATGAACCGCGCCAAGTCTGTACCTGTTATTTTTGGTGAGGTAGACCCTCTAAAAATCTTACAACTCTATCCAGGTGTTTCCAATGCTGGTGAAGGCAACAGCGGGTTGTATGTGAGGGGAGGTGGACCGGATCAGAATTTAATATTGTTGGATGATGCGGTTGTGTACAACTCTGGGCATCTATTTGGCTTCTTCTCTATTTTTAACGGGGATGCCATTAAGAATACGACTCTAATTAAGGGAGGGATGCCTGCTCAATATGGTGGAAGAATCTCCTCTGTGTTGGATGTATCCATGAAAGAAGGGAATTTAGATAAATATCAAGTAGAAGGAGGTATCGGCACCATCGCATCTAGATTCTCTGTGCAAGGACCTTTGAAAAAAGAAAAAGCATCTTTTTTGATTTCAGGTCGCAGGACGTATATCGATGCACTTGTGAAACCTTTTATTAAAAAAGGAAGTCAGTTTGATGGCTCAGGATACTTTTTCTATGACTTCAATGCCAAGTTTAATTACCGTTTTTCTTCAAAGGATCGTCTTTATCTCAGCGGCTATTTTGGAAGAGATAAATTTGATTTCGTCAACAACAAAAGACAATTTGATGTTGAAGTTCCATGGGGGAATTCAACGCTTTCTGCGAGATGGAACCATGTGTTTCACAAGAAACTTTTTATGAATACCACTGCAGTGTACAATGATTATCAATTTTCATTAGGCGCACTGCAAAATAGTTTCAAATTCGTTTTGTCGAGCGGTATTCGTGATCTCAATTTGAAAACGGATCTTGATCATTATCTGACTCCCGAACATAAATTGAAGTACGGTGCACTTTTTACTTATCATAGAATAAGTCCTTCTGTTGCATCTGGTCGCCAAGATTCGGTGCTTTTTCAACCCAACAATGCCCAAACAAAATTCGCCAATGAATTTGGAGTATACGCCCAAGACGATTGGGAGGTTGGGAAAAATTTGAAGATCAATTATGGATTGCGATGGAGCGCATTTCAACAGTTAGGTCCTTATACAACATATACCACCGATATCAATGGCAATAGACTTGATAGTTTAAAATATGATCGCAATGCAATCGTGAAGACTTATCAGGGTTTGGAGCCAAGACTAACATTCAGGTATACATTGAACGAAGAGACTTCCATCAAGAGTTCTGTTTCTCGAAATAGACAGTA
>CAYFLQ010000135.1:0-4934 GCA_964344065.1 uncultured Sphingobacterium sp.
TTGGATTCAGAATAAGGGAGATCTCCATGTGTGATCCCAACGATCAAACTCTTTTCTTCCTTACCTCGCTTGAATGAAAAGTTTTTATTGCCAGTAAAGATGTTGAGTTTATTATCAATGAATTGTGATCTGCCTTTTGCTGGTAAAGAAGCAACATATTTTTCTAATAATGGGAGAATTGATTTTTCATCAAAACTTCCCACAATAGTGAAATGCATTCCTCCAACATCTCCCAAACGCTCTTTGTATATAGATAGCACTCTGCTTAAATTGATCTTGTCAAAATGCTCCATCCTGGGAACAGTAGTTGGAGCCAATGGATTTCCATTGTAAATTTCTGTATACAATGTATCAATGAATGCAATCTGTGGATTGGATTTCAACATAGAAACCTGTGCACGTGCACGCTGAAGAAATGAATTAAACAGTGCACTGTCTTTTCTTGGTGATGTGACATTCAAATAAAGCAACTGAAACATGGTTTCAAGATCCTTGTTACTTGAACTCCCCGAGAAACCTGCTGTATACTGACTCATCGCTGGTCTTAAGGATGCAACTTTACCTGCAAGCGCTTTGCTTAAATCTATCGGACTAAAAGATCCAACTCCCATATTAGAAACTATACCAACTGCATTTTCTGCACTGTATTTGTCCTGCACTCCATAATGAGTTGTACCTCCATACCTAGACCCTGAAAGCAAAATTTGATCATCCTTAAAATCAGTGTGCTTCAAAGTAACTTTTACTCCATTCGAAAGTGTTACATCCGTTGTGCCAAGGATGGCATTTTTTGTAGTGCCTACAATTTTACCAGGTATTGGCATCACGGCAAGCAATGAACTTGAAATAGCTTTCTCTTCATAAGGCTTGATGCTGTTATCGTTTGCTTTTGCATCCAATAACTTAACAATATCCCCTTCACTTGGAAGTTTTGTGCCAGCCTCCGGACCCATTACAAAACTGAACCTGTTTTTTTCATTCTTATATATATCCGTAACAGCGTTGATTTCTGAAATTTGAATAGTAGGTATAATTTTCTTTGCAAGATCAAATTCATACTCAATACCTGTTACCGGCTCCCCGCTTGTAAAATTGCTGATATATTCTTCAGCATAGTTTTCAGACTCTGTTTTATCTCTGTTGTTCCAACTCTTCTCATAATTGCTTAAAAAATTCTTCTTGGCTCTTTCCAACTCAGCAGCTGTAAACCCAAATCTTTTCAATCGTTCAATTTCAGTCAATGCCGCATCAATTCCTTTTTGTACATCTTGTGTGCCTGTACCACCTTGTACCATAAAGGATTTATAATTTTTTGCATACCCACCAAATCCAGCATAGGCAAAAACGAAAGGAGGATTTTCTTTTTTAATAATCTCCTGCAAACGATCTGAAAGCATGTCTGCGTAGAGCATTTGAACCACTTCGTCTTTATATTCTTTTATTGTAGTTGGACGATGATATTTAAATGATGGATAAATAATACCAAATTCAAAACCTGTAGCTTCTTTATCAGTAACAATCATTGCTTTGGTGGACTGATAAGGAGGAACGTCAAAATAATTTCTTGCTCTGGTGGATGCAGCCTGAATACCAGCAGAATGTTTATTGATGTATTTCATTGCTTCTTCCTTGGAAATGTCTCCCGTAACAATAACCGCCATTAAATCTGGACGATACCAATCTTTATAAAATCTTCTGATCGCATCAGGATTAAAACGCTTGATGATGCTATCGACTCCAATTGGCAAACGATTGGCATAGTGTGATCCTTTGAATAGTTCAGGATAAATCTTCTTGAACATCCGCTCTTCACCGCTTTTACCTAACCTGCTTTCTTCCAAAATAATTGCACGTTCATTATTGATATCCTCATCAAAATAGGTTACCTGATGTGCCCAGTCTTCCAAAATTTGAAAACCTTTTTCCAGGTTTGCAGGCTGATCTGTTGGTATGGGAAGAATGTATACAGTTTCATCAAAAGAAGTGAAAGCATTTAAATCATTTCCGAACTCTACTCCTATAGATTGCAAATAAGATACTATTTCATTTTTTTTGAAATTTTTAGTCCCATTGAACGCCATATGCTCAGCCATATGCGCCAAACCCAGCTGATCATCATCTTCTACAATAGACCCAACTTTTACAACCAACCTTAACTCTACTTTTTTCTCAGGTTTTTTGTTTTCTCTGATGTAGTACGTCAGCCCGTTGGAAAGTTTTCCTTTAACCAATTTAGGATCGGTAGGCAGGACCGTATTAGGGTCAACTTGAGAAAATGACTGAAAACAACTTAAAAAAGCAATTAGTAATAGACTAAACATTCGTGATCTAAGCATAGTATGATATTGAAGGTGTAAAAATAATCAGCACTTGCAACTCTTTCATTACCACATATCAAAAAACCCATGATTTAACATGGGTTTAAATGTGGTGCCTAACATAAATCAGCAGAAGTATTTTGAGAAGAAACTGTCTGCTTTGAGTGCAATTTCCAACACTGAATAAAACATATACCACAAATAGGTAATGTAACCGGATAAATTCTGGGTTATTTCCTATATTTATGGTGAAATCAACTTAAATCCTATAGGTAATTTCCTTTTATTTAATTGATTTACAATATTTTATGAGAAAACTATTCATCCTGCTATGCATTTCCATTTTGATGTCGGAAATAACCTTTTCGAGTCCTACGGATAGTATAATAACCACAAATAAGGTAGGAATTATCAAAAAAATCAAGGAGACCAATGAATACATCTACCCAGTTCTATCGAGAAATGCCGATGTATTTATTAAAATCCCCGAAGGTGGGGTCTATGCAGAGCGAGAACAGGTGATATTAAAGGTAAACAACAATGTGTATGTCAGGTTTGATGGCACCGGATTTTTATACCAATTGATAGACCTCAATGATAGCATTGCTACTTTTAAGAAAATAGACAGAACAACCAATATCAACTATTGTATTGGCTCTTTCAACTTCATCACAGATAAGGACATCTTCAACTACGGAGGTTATGGGTTTTGGAAGAACAATGGCTTAATTAGAAAATATGACGAAAAGAGCAAGGAATGGAGTGTTATCAAAACCAACGAAGAAATTCCTGAACAGCTTTTCAATATAAATAGCGCATGGTTTGACGTTAAAAATAACAGAATATATACCCCATTAAGGTTTGATGTACATGCAGCATTGAAGGAAAATATTTATCAATATGGTAAAATAACTCCTATCGCTTATGCATTTGATTTTAAGAACACCAATTGGTCCATTTTAGGAAATACAAGTGAAAGCGCACTTGAATTACTAAAAGAAGCAACCTTGTTTTTGAGTACGGCCAGAGGCTTGATGATTTTGTCTTATGAACAATTGTATCTCTTAGATTTTGAACAGAATAAAATTTATAAACAAAATGATAATGTATTCGCCCAGCAATACATGCGCATTACAGATAAAAATTCTGTTTTTCATTTAAACAAAACTTTATATGCAGGAGAAAGAGAAACGGGCAAGCTTGATTCTGTTCACCTCGACCTTGATAGCTTTGATTTTACAGGCAATAAAATATACGAGCCAATCAAAGATTACACCTGGTTGTGGATCATGATCAGTATTTTCTCTCTTGTTATATTTTTAATGATCATCGTTTTGATCATCCGAAAGCGAGCAGCAAAAATTGTAGCCTCTAAATCTGAATTGAAAAATTTCAAATTTGAATTCAATGATATTGAAAAAGGTTTGATACAAATGTTATTGGATAAATCGAAATCAAATCAGACTGCATCGATCAATGATATCAATTATGTGCTGGGTGTAAAAGACAAGAACATTGGTCTGCAAAAGAAAGTGAGAAGTGAAGTTTTCAACGCAGTCAACGAAAAATTCAAATTGCTTTCCGACTGGGATGAACCCCTGATTCAAAGCATCAGAAGTGAAAGCGATAAACGTTATTTTGAATATATGATCAGGAAGGATATGATTAAGGAAGCTGAAAAAGTCTTACAAAATTGATCATTCAACGTTTACTTTTTCTTATACACTTCTTTCCCGTTCAATACAGTTAAGGCAATTTTCACATCTTTGATTTTAACTGGATCAATTTGATGCAAATTTTCTTCCAGCACCGCAAAGTCTGCATAGTATCCAGACTTCAACATACCTATTTTACCCTCCAAAAATGAGGCGTAGGCATTATTTGCAGTATAGAATCGAAGTGCATCATCAACAGAAATTTTTTGATCTGGGTACCAACCACCTGGATTTTTACCATCGCCGGTTTGCCTGGTGACTGCTGCATACATTCCAAAGAGTGCATCTACAGGTGCAACTGGCCAGTCAGAGCCAAACGTAACTTGCACACCTTTATTCATCATTTCTTTAAACGCATAAGTTCCTTTCAATCTTTTTTCATCAAGTCGCTTATACGCCCATATTCCATCGTCCACCAAATGATAAGGATGCATCGATGCAATCACTTTTTGTTTTGCAAAATGTTCAATGGATTCTAAACGAACGTGCTGAGCATGCTCCACTCTGAATCTTCTATCTCTTGTTCCATTTGTTTTATCTGCTTCACCATATACTGATAAAATAAAATCATTGGCACGATCTCCAATGGCATGCACTGCAACATGCAATCCCGCTTTATCAGCTCCTATTACCCAGTTTCTTAGATCGGTGGTGTCGGTAATAGTTAGACCAGTTGACTTGGGATCATCCAAATATGGCTGATGAAACCATGCAGTTGTTGAACCCAAAGATCCATCTACATATCCTTTCAAACCACCCCACTTCAACATATCATCTCCTCTGCCATTTTTTTGAACGAATGAATCCAATTTGCTCCAAGTCGACAAAGGCATGAAGGCATACATACGAATCATGGAATTATTTTTTTCTGCAACCCTTCTATATGTTGCTAAATCTGTCC
>CAYFLQ010000136.1:0-4918 GCA_964344065.1 uncultured Sphingobacterium sp.
CTTCTGATGGCATCTGAAACTGCAACTATCGCTTCATCCTGTCCTACTACCCTTTCATGCAAATGATCTTCCAATTGCAATAATTTTTCACGATCAGATTGCATCATTTTGGCAACTGGTATTCCTGTAGCTTTTGCTACATTCTCTGCAATATCCTCTGCATCTACCTCTTCTTTTAACAAGCGTTTTTCATTTGTTTTTGACAGCTCTTCCGTCAACGCAACTATTTCAGATTCTTTCTGTTTTACTTTCCCATACCTGATTTCAGCAACTGTACCATAATCTCCTTCCCGTTCTGCTTTTTCTGCCAAGAGTTTTAGTTTCTCAATTTCAGACTTCGCCGATTGTACTTTTTCAACCAATTCTTTTTCTGCTTTCCATTTTGATTTGAGGGTATCTCTTTCAACTGAAAGATTAGCAATCTCAGTGTTCAGCTCTTTTAACTTTATTTCATCGTCCTCGCGTTTGATCGCCTCTCTTTCAATTTCAAGTTGTCTGATCTGGCGTTCCAACTTATCTAACTCCTCTGGCATGGAATTCATTTCTAATCTGAGTTTTGCTGCGCTTTCATCAATCAGGTCAATTGCTTTGTCAGGCAAGAAACGGTCTGTGATGTATCTGTGGGAAAGTTCCACCGCAGCAATGATCGCTTCATCTTTGATCCGTACATGATGGTGTGTTTCATAACGATCTTTTAAACCCCTTAAAATAGAAATAGCATCTTCCACACCCGGTTCTTCGATGATTACTTTTTGAAACCTCCGCTCCAACGCTTTGTCTTTTTCAAAATATTTTTGATACTCATTTAAAGTGGTAGCACCAATTGCTCTGAGTTCTCCTCTTGCCAGTGCAGGTTTTAAAATGTTAGCTGCATCCATTGCCCCGTCTCCACCACCTGCTCCAACCAATGTATGAATTTCATCAATGAATAAAATAATCTCTCCATCACTGGTAGAAACCTCCTTGACAACACCTTTCAGTCTCTCTTCAAATTCCCCTTTGTATTTTGCACCTGCAATCAATAGTCCCATGTCAAGTGCATAGATCAGTTTACTTTTCAAATTTTCGGGAACATCCCCATTCACAATTCTCATGGCAAGTCCTTCAGCAATAACGGTCTTACCTACTCCAGGCTCTCCTACGAGGATGGGATTGTTTTTTGATCTACGGGTCAAAATATGCAATGTCCTCCTGATCTCTTCATCCCTTCCAATAACTGGATCAAGTTTTCCTTGTCGGGCCATCTCAATCAGATTTTTCGCATACTTATTCAATGCATTGAACTGAGTTTCCTGTGTCTGACTTTTCACAGACTCCCCTTTTCTCAATTCTTTAATGGATTGAATCAATCCATTTTCAGTAAGTCCAGACTCCTTCAACATTCTGGATACAGAATCATTGCCCATCACCATTGCCAACAGCAAATGTTCAGGTGTCACAAACTCATCATTGAACTTACTTAATAATGAACCTGCTTTTAAAAAGATACTATTTGCTTCTCTGCTCAACGCTTGAGCTGGTTCAGCAGAAGCTTTTGGAAGCTTTGACAATGATTCTTTTAATTTATTCACAAGCAGCTGAATAGAAACATTGTTCTTCTTCAGCAAATATTCAACAGGAGAATTCTTCTGCTCAAGCAAAGCATTCAACACATGCTCTGCTTCTATAGCAGGGTTGTTGGCGTTGTAGGCCGACTGTTGTGCAGATTGTACAATTTCTGTAGCCTGTATGGTAAAGTTGCTTAAATTCATATCTGATACTTTCTTATTTTGGCGCAAATCACTCACCAATTCATAAAACAGGCAATAATGTCAGTAATTTTATCAAAAACATGTCGCAAATGCAGTCTGGCACTGATTTTCATGCTATTTCTGCAGATAACAACTGCGCAGGACTTTAGCAACCTGCAAACAATGATAAAAAACAATGGCAAAAATCTTGGAAAAGAATACACCATCGTTGTTCAAAAAGAAGGAAAAAATATATTCCTTGCCGAGACCGATGAGTTGAAATTAAAAACTCCCAAACCCATTGGATATGCCAGTGCATGGTTAAGCGCCGCGTTGGTAATGACGTTCGTGGATCAAAATAAATTAAGTTTAGATGATCCGATATCAAAATATATCCCATCATTAAAAAAACACATGAAAGGATATATAACAGTGAAGCATTGCCTAACGCAAACAACCGGACTTGATGTAGATGTTTCAGGTGTTATGAAAGTCGCACAAAAAAACAAATTCTTAACCCTCGACGAAGAAGTTGAATCCATCGCTTCAAAAAAATTAATAGTTGATAACCCTGGGGATGCTTTTTCATATAGCAGTGTAGGGTTAACCTTGGTGGGTAAAGTATTAGAAATCATCAGTAAAAAAACATTTGATCGTCTTGCTGCAGAACGAATATTCAGACCATTGGGTATGAGAACCGCATCGTTTTACAATGAAGACGGCAATGCACCTAATCCAACTACTGGTGCATCATGCTCCGCTTTTGATTATATCAACTTCATGCAAATGTTGGTAAACAAAGGCATGTTCAATGGCAAAAGAGTTCTATCAGAAAACGCTGTAGACGTTTTGTTGAGCAGTCATTTTCCCAATATCAGAGTTCGATACACGCCAGGAAATACATTAAGTTATCAATACGGGATGGGTTGTTGGTTGGAAAGCAGAGATGATAATAATAAAGGAATTGTTTTCTCTTCTTTTGGACCTCAAGGCTCATTAATGTGGTTTGATCTTCATAAAAAATACTTAGGAACGATTGTAATTGGTGATGGTCAAATCAGTCAGAAAACTGCAATGATTGATCAAATCAGAGCTATCATTGATGAAACGATTGATTGACACATGAACCATGCTTTCCAGAGAAACTTCAAACGCATTAATCATAAAAAAAATAGCATCAGATCTTGGATTTGACCAATGCGGTATTGCAAAAGCCGAGCCACTGTATGAAGATGCCAAAAGACTTGAAAATTGGTTAAAAAAGGGATATCAAGGTGAGATGCATTATATGAATAATCATTTCGATCTAAGAGTCGATCCAACAAAATTGGTTCCTGGCGCCAAATCTGTGATAACGCTTCTATACAACTACTTTCCAGCATCTACGCAAGATAAGAGTGCACCAAAAATTGCGAAATATGCTTATGGTAAAGACTATCACTTGATTATAAGAGAACAACTAAAAATATTCCTGCAATCCATAAGAGATAATCTTGGTGAGATCGAAGGAAGAGGTTTTGTCGACTCAGCGCCTGTATTGGAAAGAACCTGGGCACAAAAAAGTGGACTGGGCTGGATTGGGAAAAATGGAAACTTGATCAATAAAAAAACTGGATCTTTTTTTTTCATTGCAACCTTGATCACCGACTTGGAAATTGAACCTGATGTTGAATATGCAAAAGATTACTGTGGAACATGTACTAAATGTATCGATGCATGCCCTACTGAAGCTATTCTGATCAATAAAACAATAGATGCTTCAAAATGCATCTCCTATTTCACGATAGAACTTAAATCAAATGAACTTCCCTCTGGCTTAGATAAAAAAAGTGATGATTGGATATTTGGCTGCGATATTTGTCAGGATGTTTGTCCCTGGAACAAATTTTCAAAACCAACAGATCATTCATCATTGGATCCTTATGATCAAATTTTATATTTCAAGATTGAAGATTGGTTAAATCTACAGGAAGATGAGTTCAATATTCTTTTTAGACATTCCCCTTTAAAAAGAACAGGATTCAATGGATTGAAAAGAAACTTGAAATTGTTTCAATCCTAATTTTTACTCCCACTTAAATACCTTGATTGCAACGGCATATACAAGTATACCCCAAATGAATAATACTTTCAGTTGTGGAAGGCAATCATATAAATGCGCTCCCTCGAAAGCTACATTGCGCATGGCCTGATTCAGGTGTGTCAAAGGGAGAAGATTACAAAAAGGCTGAAGCCAAGCAGGAAAATTTTCAATTGGGAAAAATGTTCCTGCCAATAAAAACTGTGGCAATGTTACCAGGTTGGCAAATGGTGGTATCGTACTCTCACTTGTTGCAAGTCCACTCACAACAAATCCAAAGCCCATGAAAATAATTAAACCTATTAAACTGAGCAACATCAACTCAAGAAATGTGATGAACCCATTTATAAGGGTAAATTGAAATGCAAAATGCCCAAAAGTTAGAATCACAACAGCCGTGATCATTTGAAACATAATACGTCCCAATCCTTCACCAAAAACAATGTAAGTCCGCTTGATGGGTGTTGCAAAAAACCTTTTCAACACCAATGATTGGCGCAAGTTGAAAAAGATAAATGCTACTCCAAAGACTCCTGCACTTAACAATGAAAACCCAAGCTGTCCTGGTAAAATGAAATCAATGGTTCTATAGATCCTACCAGGTACAACTTCCTTAGAGATGGTTGCATAGGATGGTTGGCCCGGTAAATGCTTTTGATTCAATTCAGCAATACTTTGCTGTATTACAGATTGCAGCAGACCGATGCGATCAGCTGCGGCAGAAGAAGTAGTAACCTGAATACTATATTTTGGAAAACTCAACTTTGCCACTTCTTTGATCAAAAGAATGGCAGTAATATGCCCTTTGGATAATTCCTCCGTTGCCTTTTCCTTCGTCAATACAACCACTTTCAAACTTTGCTTTTGAATCAATTGTTGATAGAGATCGTTATCAGTTTGTGAAGCTGGATCAAAAACTATTTTAATAACTGGAGAACTTGAACTTAAAAAACCAAAGACAAGAATGAATATGATAGGAAATAAAAAGCTGAAAATAACGGCAGAAGGGCTTCTGAAAATAGACGACAAACTTGCCTTTGCAATGGCCATCATGGCCCTCAGCTGATTATATTTCATAGTCTAAATTAGTGAATAGAAAATTCAAATG
>CAYFLQ010000137.1:0-4865 GCA_964344065.1 uncultured Sphingobacterium sp.
GTTCAACATCTGTCAGATGATTGGCAGTTTTTAGTCTCATTTTTTCTCTTGGCCTATCTTCTATCGCCCAATCTTTCAACCTTTTCAACCTCATTTTTTCACATTTGATTTTCCATCGATTTTAAGCCCCCAAGGGGTACTTAGTTTCGTTATCTTCGCGTCATTCAATCCATTTTTATGCAACGCGTTGGCCCATCTTGTAAAGTCTTCTCCGGAACTAGCTCTGAATACCTTGCTGCCAAGATTGCCGAGTCTGTCAATGGCACTCCAGGGAAAATCAGCATTTCTCGTTTCAGCGATGGAGAAATTCAACCAGTATTTCTCGAAAGTATCAGAGGAGATTATGTTTTCCTTGTGCAAAGCACCTTCGCTCCGGGAGATAATCTACTTGAATTGCTGTTGATGATAGACGCTGCCAAGCGTGCATCTGCCTATAAGATTATAGCAGTTATGCCATATTTTGGGTATGCCCGCCAAGATAGAAAAGACAAACCAAGGGTCGCCATTGGGTCCAAATTGGTTGCCAACCTGCTCACCGCCGCCGGCGCAGACAGGGTGATCACGATGGACCTCCATGCACCGCAGATCCAGGGCTATTTTGATATACCGGTAGACCACCTCGATAGCTCAGCCATTTTTATCCCTTATATCACCAATCTTCAGCTGGAAAACCTTACCTTTGCGGCCCCCGACGTGGGAAGTGCGAACAGAATTCGTGAAATGGCAAGTTATTTTAACGTCGAAATGGTCATCTGTGACAAGCACAGAAAAAGGGCCAATGAAATAGCAAGTATGGTCGTAATAGGCGATGTGGAGAACAGAGATGTGGTCTTGATTGATGATATCTGCGATACTGCCGGTACCCTCACCAAAGCTGCACAACTCCTAAAAGACAAAGGCGCAAGAAGTGTTAGAGCCCTTTGTACACACCCGGTGTTAAGCGGAAAAGCATACGAAAACATCGATAACAGTGTGTTGGAAGAGTTGGTGGTTTGTGATACCATTCCCTTGCTTGGCAAATCCTCAAAAATTAAAGTGCTCAGTGTAGCCAATATTTTTGCAGCCGCCATCAAGAATGCCTACGAAAACCAAAGCATCACCAGCCTATTTATTCATTCCCAGTTGAAGAATAAATAGTCAACAAAGTCAATTTTTAAACACAATACAATGAAAACGATTACAATCGAAGGACAATTGAGGACCGAAACTGGCAAATCAGCCACCCGCCAGTTGCGCTCTCAAGGCTTGGTACCTGGTGTAATTTATGGGGGTGCACAAGAGGTGAACTTTTCTGCAAAAGCTCTTGATCTGAAGCCTTTCATCTACACACCAGACTTCCAATTGATAGAAGTGAAAGTAGGAGGCAAATCTTACACATGCATTTTGAAAGATCTTCAAATGGATAAAGTGACTGATGTGCTATCGCACGTTGATTTACTTGAATTGGTTGAAGGCAAAAAAGTAAATGCAACCATCCCTCTCAAATTTGTTGGTACTGCTGCCGGTGTGAAAGCGGGTGGTAAACTTGAAATCAGATTGAAGTCTGTGAAAGTGAAAACATTGCCTAAATTTTTGAAAGAAAACATCACGGTTGACATTTCTGATCTTGAACTGAATGGTAACATCAGGGTTCAAGATATTGCTGCAGAAAACTACGAGATCATGAATTCTCCAAGAATTCCAATCGCTTCTGTAACCTTAACCCGTCAATTGAAACAAGAAGAAGCTGCTGCTCCAACAGCTGCTGCTCCAGCCGCCGCCGCTGCTGCTCCAGCTGCTGCTGCAAAGAAATAAATTCAAAGGTTTTATCTTTATGGCCCCATGATCAACTCATGGGGCTTTTTTCATGAATAAATTTTTAATCGTTGGGTTAGGTAATATTGGTGATGAATACATGCATACCCGTCACAATATTGGATTCGATATCCTTGATTATTTCGTGCAAAAGCATCAAGCAAATTTTTCCGTTGATCGTTTGGCGTCTGTTGCAACCCTTTCTTTAAAAGGTAGAAAGATAGTTTGCATCAAACCAACTACTTACATGAACCTGAGTGGCCGTGCTGTTAAGTATTGGCTTGATAAAGAAAAAATTGAAATCAACCATATGCTTGTACTTGTTGATGAACTGGCTGTACCCATCCAGAAAATAAAAATGAAACCCGCCGGCAGTGATGGTGGACATAACGGATTAAAAAGTATTCAAGAGTCATTATCAACAACTCATTATCCTCGGTTGAGATTTGGTATCGGGAATGATTTTCCTAAAGGCATGCAAGTAGAATACGTATTAGGAAAATGGAATAAAACAGAGGAAGAATTGGTTGCAAAAAAAATCGAAAGAGCTTCGATTGCGATTGAGGAATTTGTTTTTTTAGGACTAGATAAAGCGATGGAATCTGTTAATAAATTTGAACTATAAATCAACATCATGAAATTCATTTGCATCGGAAGAAACTATGTAGAGCATGCCAAAGAACTTGGAAATGAAGTGCCTGAAGAACCAGTGATCTTTATGAAGCCCAAATCTGCCTTGTTGCAAAACAATATGCCTTTCTATTATCCTGCCTTTACCAATGATCTCCACTATGAATGTGAAGTGGTGTTGCGAATCTCTAAAAATGGCAAATACATCAGTGAGGCAACTGCACAGCAATACTATGATGCTATTTCAGTTGGGATAGATTTCACTGCAAGAGATGTGCAAAGCGAGTTGAAGAAGAAAGGGCTGCCTTGGGAGAAAGCCAAAGCATGGGACAATTCTGCAATATTGGGTAAATGGAACAGCATTGCTCCTGATGTCGATCGCAAAAGCATCCTGTTTTCAATGAAGAAAAATGGTGAAGTAGTACAGTCGGGAAATACCCGGGATATGATTCACAGTTTTGATCAAATCATCGCCCATGTTTCCAACTTTTTTTCATTGAACATTGGAGACGTCATTTTTACTGGAACTCCAAAAGGAGTAGGGGCGTGTACGGTAGGTGACGAATTGGAAGGATTTCTGGGTGATGAATCTATGTTTAAGATCAAAGTGCAATAATTCATTCAACTTTTTGATAGTTGGTTTTCATATCCTCTGAAATCTATCGTAGATTAGGATATGGAACAGTCCGTACTCATCAAAAAATTAAGCAGCAGTTTTTGGTTTCGGCTTTATCTGATGAAGTCATTGCCTGCTGCATTTTTTTCAGGATTAAAAGTCCAATCACTTTCTACCACTTCAGCAACGGTCACCATAAAATATTCATGGTTTTCGAAAAATCCTTTTCGATCTATCTATTTTGCCTGCTTGGGCATGGCTGCTGAAATGAGTACAGGAATCCTTGCACTTGTTCATACCCAACATAGACGTCCGCGTATTTCCATGCTTGTTCTAAACATGCAGGCATCCTTTCATAAAAAAGCAGTTGGCAATATTCGATTCATCTGTGAAGATGGAGACCAAATTTTACGAGCCATTGAAAATGCCATATCCACCAAAGAAGGAATTACCTGTGAAACAACATCTAAAGGATATGACGATCAAGATCGTTGTATTGCAGAATTTGTAATTACTTGGACTTTCAAAGAAACCTCTAAATAGATTGAAATGAAAATTGCATTTCATGGTGCAGCAAGAACAGTTACAGGTTCAAAACATCTCGTTACATTAAAAAATGGGAAGAACATATTGCTCGATTGTGGCATGTTCCAAGGAATGGGGAAAGAAACAGATTCCTTGAATCGCCATTTTGGATTTGATCCAACTACCATTGATTATTTGGTGCTTTCACATGCACACATTGATCACAGCGGACTCATCCCTAAACTGGTCAGTGAGGGCTTTAAGGGAAAAATATTTTGTACACCCGCAACGAGAGAACTTACAGGAGTTTTGTTGGTCGATTCTGCTCGTATTCAAGAGGATGATATAAAATATCGCAATAAAAAACGCAAAGCAACTGGGCTGCCTCTTTTGAAACCTTTGTATACCACTGAAGAAGCAGAAGCTGCCATGGAACATTTCAAGGTGGTGGAGTATGGCGACTGGCATACCATTGAAGAAGGCTTGGATTTATTATATACCGATGCTGGTCATATCATTGGAAGCGCTTCAGTGCATCTTCGCATCCATGAAAATGGTAAGCAACAAATGCTGACATTTAGTGGAGATGTTGGAAGATACCGAGATGTGATTCTAAAATCGCCAGATGTATTTCCACAATCTGATATCATCATCATTGAATCAACCTATGGAAATTCATTGCATGATTTGCATCAGGCAACTCCAGATCAGTTATTACAGTGGATTGAAAAAACCTGTATTCAGAAAAAAGGCAAACTGATCATTCCTGCTTTCAGTGTGGGAAGGACTCAAGAGTTGCTCTATGCATTGAATCAATTGGAGTTAGAACGAAGACTGCCTGAAGTTGATTATTTTGTTGATAGCCCCCTAAGTATTGAAGCAACAGAAATTGTAAAAAAATATCCTCAATACTTCAATGCCAGAATACGAAAAGTATTGGAGAAAGATGAAGACCCATTTCGTTTTGCTGGATTGCAGTACATCAAAACGGTCGATGAATCTAAAATGCTCAACTTCAGGAACGAGCCTTGCGTCATCATTTCTGCCAGTGGTATGGCTGATGCAGGCAGGGTGAAACATCATATTAGCAACAACATCGAAAATTCCCGCAATACCATACTAATGGTCGGCTATTGTGAACCAAGTTCTCTGGGAGCAAGATTACAAAGTGGAAAAAAAGAAGTGAGTATATATGGTGTTCAACATGAAATACATGCTGAAATTGCAAGCATCAGAAGCATGAGTGCACATGGTGATTATGAAGATCTTTCTCAGTTTTTATCTTGTCAGGATCCAAAGG
>CAYFLQ010000138.1:0-4798 GCA_964344065.1 uncultured Sphingobacterium sp.
CACCTGGCTATCCCCACACAATCATCATATAGCCGGGTATGTTAGAACATATGATGAAAAGAAGTTGTACGGCATTTTTAATTTCAGTGATCAGACTGTTTATCTCACCTGGTATGCATTCAAGGAACATGGTACATTCAAACCAACTTTATATGATTACTGGAAAGAAAAATCATATACCATTGGTTTAGATAATGATTATCTCGTCATTGAACCCTATGGGTTTCATTTGATGGAGCCTAGAGACTAATTGTATACGTCTTTAATGCTTCCAATAATTTTTCAAAACGCTCATGTGCATTGTTGCATAATAAAATGATCGTTTTATCTGCGTCAAGGTATCTAACAATCTCTGTCTTATAACCTGGATTGTCGCCACTGTGTTGAACAAATTTTCCCAATACATCATCATTCCCTAATTCCCAACCGAAGCCATATAGAGATAGGATTTGATTATTCAATACTGCAGGTTTAAAAGCTTCTATTTGCATGGCAGCTGTAAAAAATTTCTTATCATACAATGCCCTGTCCCATTTCAACAGATCTTGAGCAGTGGAGCTGATTCTGCCCGGGCCTTCTCTATGTCCTAACCAGATGGTATAATTGGACGATGGAAACAATTCTGCCTTCAGGTATGTTCCATTGTTTGTTTGTTTGATATGCCCAACTGCAATATTTCCCAGTAATTTTTTTTCTGCAGGGGTTCTCAAATCTGTATCCTTCATCTTGAATTTTGTAAAGACCATCTCCCGAAGCATCTTCGTAAAATCTTCTCCACTTGCTTTTTCAGCAATACTCGCCAACAATACATATCCCGTATTGCTGTACTCATATTTTTCACCAGGAAAAAAATTGGCAGGTGGCGCATATTGATTCAAATATGCAATAATATCATTGTTATCTGCAACCTTTGATTTATCCCAATGTGCATCCATGATTGCCTGATAATCGGGTAATCCACTGGTATGATTCAGCAATTGACGAATGGTAATTTTTTTATACGGGATATTCAGATATTTTTCAACTTCATCGTCATAATTTAATTTTCCTTTCGACTGCAACTGCATGATGATCATGGCAGTGAATTGCTTAGAAACAGATGCCAGTTCAAATATATCTGTTGTTTTTAATGGTACCCCTGATTCATAATCTCTTACACCATAAGCTTCTTCGACCAATACTCTTCCACTTTTTGCTATCAGAATCACTCCATTAAAAGGATCTGATTCATCAAATACAGTTTCCACAATTTTATCAACTGCTGATTTTTTCTGTTGCGCATAAGATAAACCAATCAACAGCAAAAGAAATACAACAAACAACGATAATCCTTTGGCAATGGATATCATAAAAATTATATTCATTTAAGTTCAACGATCATTTCTATTTCAACAGACGCATCAAATGGAAGTGATGCCATCCCTACCGCTGCTCTTGCGTGTCGGCCTGCATCGCCAAACACTGCAACCAGTAAATCAGAGCAGCCATTCATCACAGCAGGATGCTGGGTAAATGAAGGGTCAGCATTTACCATACCTGTTACTTTTACTATTCTTTTTACATTGGTTAAGTTACCAGCATAATATTGAAGTGTAGACAGCAATCCTATGGTAGTAATGCGAGCCGCCTCCTTTCCTTCTTCTATTGTCAATTGAGTACCTACTTTACCACGTGTTTTTTTACCCGCTATTTCATCTGGAATATGTCCAGAGATAAAGAGCAGTTTACCTGTCTGAACTGCCTTCACATAATTTGCAACAGGAGGTTTCAGTTCTGTCAACTGAATACCAAGCTCCTGAAGTTTTTTATTCGGATCAACATCCTGCGCATGACAAATGCTGATCATGCAAACAATGAGTAAAGAAAAATATTTCATCATAATTAATTCAATTCAATGCAATGCCATTCAAATCATATACAACTTCACCAGCTCTGATGGTAGCTTCACACTCTAACTTCATTTCTCCTTCCATACGCACACCTAACGTATCAAAAAATCCAAATGAACCTTTTCGAATTTGTAAAATTGCAATATCCGCTTCGGCGCCTATAGATAAATTTCCAAGTTCCTTTCGTCCAATGGCATTGGCAGCATCACTGGTACTGGCCTTGATAACATCATAAACAGACATCTTCATTGCCAAGAATTTAGACATCACATTCAGTTGATCTTTCATGGCAGCATTCATGCTATCAACATGCAAGTCTGTACTGATGGTATCTGGGTAAAAACCTTCTTCCATTGCAGGTAACGCTTGAGAATATGCAAAGCTTGCTCCACCATGACCTACATCGAAAATGATTCCTTTCTTTCTTGCATCATGCAAAAAAGGTTTTAGTTTTTTGGTGGATGGATCAATGATGGGATCTCTTCTTTTTAAATCCGTGTACACATGTGTATATATATCCCCAGGACGAAGTTTATCCATAAAAAGTTTCTCGATAGACAATGGTGGATGACTGTCATCGCCGCCAAAATCAATCATCACAGGTAAATTAGAAAGTTTTCCAGCATTCAACACCCTGTCTACAGCAACCCAATCTTCATTCAAAAAATGTGCAACTTTAAATCCAACTACACAATCTTTATGTTCATCTGCTGCCCTTGATGCTAGTTCAGGATTCATATCATTCACATCCTGTTCCCATGGATTTCCTCTCATGCCTTCACCAACAATATTGACCAATGCCAATACGCGAGTTTTTGATTGATCTATTACATTTTTTTTGAAGACATGCAAATTTTTCCAACCAGCACCGCCCGGATCTAAAACAGTAGTTACTCCGGAACGAAATGTAAATCCATCTGGAGGAACAGCAAAAAACCCATTGCTCAAATAATGATGATGCTCGGTACCATAAAAATGATGAGAGTGTACATCAATCAACCCTGGTGTAACCAATAAACCTTTTGCATCAATATTGATATCAGCAGCAACCAAAAGATTGGATCCAACTTGTGCAACTTTCCCATTTTCAATATAGATATCTATTTGAGCATCCAACTGATTCGCTGGATCAATCACGTGGCCACCATGGATAAGTATACTTTTCATTCAACTATTTACTGTAAATATTCAATGGCAACTGGATTGGTTAAATTGATATCATGCTGTACCGATTTCATCTTACCCGTCATACTATCAAATGAAAACACCTGAACTTGATTGCCATCCTGACCACAAACAAACACAAACTTTCCGCTTGGATCAAAATTAAAGAAGCGTGGCTTTTTTGTCACCTCCACATGTTCAATCACCTGTAATTTACCATCATTCAATACTTTGCTTATAACTACTTGGTTGCTGGTAACTCTATTGCTTGCCAATAACCATTTGCCATCAGGTGAAAGACGAATGGCGCCACTGCCATGATCTTCTTTTGTTTGAGTTGTATCAATTACGATGGTTTGAATTTTTTTCATTCCAGAAGATGAAACTTGAAATGCATCTACTGATCCTGCCATTTCATTCACCGCGTATGCATACACACCACTTGAACTGAGCACAAGATGCCGTGGTCCATTCCCGCTCTCCACTTGGTTGACAACAGGTTTTGAATTGATCAGACCATCTGATCCAATCGTATGCTGATAAATACAATCTGTACCCAAATCCACTACAAATAAAGTTTTCTTGTCTGGTGATACGACAGCACTATGAGCATGAGATGATGTTTGTCGAATTTTATTGACACTTGATCCTTTGTATACCAAATGCTGAGCAACCGGCTGTAAGGATCCATTTTTCTCTGTTTTAAAAACTGAAACACTTCCAGAACTATAATTAGCAGTATATACAGTTTTTGTGGATGGATTATATGAAAGATAACAAGGACCATCCCCAATGGTTTTCTCTGTATTCAATTTTGTAAGCTCCCCTGTCATATTATTTACACTGTATGCAGTAACAGCACCCTTTTTATCTTCTTCACTCAATACATAAAGCAATTTTTTATCAGGTGTCATGACCATATAAGATGCATTTGCATTCTCATAGTCTCTTAAAAATGATAATTGCCCGGTCTTCTCATCTAAAGAAAATACATTGATGCCTTTATTTCCACCAGCAGTATAGGAACCTACATATAATAATTGATCATGTGTGGATTCAAAATCTTTTTGAAAATTTTCAACTGCATTTTTAGAAAGCGATGTCTTGCCTGATGCAATAACTATTCTATATCTAAACGTTACCGTTTGATTTGGCTGAAGGGTAAGATTTCGGTCAGACTTTCCATTGGTGAATATTTTATCACCAAGCGGGTTTGCTGCAAATAGCCCGTAGCCTCTTGCATGCCAATTGGTTGGGAATCCAATATTTTTCGAATGATCAATGATCGCGATACTAATGGAATCAGTGTTCATCTTCCCATAGAGCATGCACCAGTTGGCTTTTTTACTCCAAACATCTTCCCCCTTTACACCATTGCTGTTCACATAATTTCCATTTGAAACCTTATCTGCAATGGCCTCTACGATGGTTTCTATTCCAAATGCATCTACATATTTTTTCTTCTCCAATGTTGGCAATTGCAATTCTCGAGCAACCCTCATACCAAGAAAACCATCTTTGGCGTCTTTGAATTGTACAGGAATTGCAGCAGTCAATGTAGTGAATCGATCAATGATCCAGGCACCATTCATTTCCTTGATCTCATAGGCGGTCTCTTCACCTAAATGTTTTTTGCCAGTATGATCTACCCAATTTGCTTTATAGACCATCCGTCCAATAGGACCATTTTTAACTTCGATGAATTTTTCAAATTTTATACTGCCGTACAAATGTTTTTTATCTGC
>CAYFLQ010000139.1:0-4766 GCA_964344065.1 uncultured Sphingobacterium sp.
AATTACAACAATTACAACAACTACAAAACTTTACTTTTCTAATCGACTTTTACAGTAGTTATTGAACTCATCATCCTCCACATCATACTCTTCATCTTCTTCGTCATCTGTATATGCTTGCAAGAGGGTATTGTTTTTAAAATCCATCGTCAATAAATCATCTTTGATAATGATGTTGTTGAGCTCGTTCCAACGATAGGTGGTGGAAAAGAATCCTTTTTTAATGATTTCGGTATCTGAAAATCCAATTTCAACATTGGCGGATAAAATTTTTTCGCTGATACCTGCAATGACATACAGCAAGCCTAAAAAAAGATTACCTGAGATTGAAATGAGTCCAACACCAATACAAATCAGCAATGCAGTGAAATGAAGTTTCTTTTTTTTCTTTTTGTCTGAATAGAGGCTGATCATCAGTGTCACAACTGCAAACAGCAACATGTAATTCAATACAGCTTTCGGGGTTAGATAGATTTGTATTCCTATGGGAAGCAGCGACAAAAAGGAGAGCAGCCAAGCAGTTTTTTCAATGGTTGTTTTGTTGTTGTTTTTCAACACAACCACATAGTCATACACTTTACCTTTCTGCATTTGATTAATTTTGACTGAGCATCAAGTTACATAACTTGAACAAAACCCTTGCGCCAACATTTTCGTCCCAGCCATTTTTGCTCACGCCAGTTTCACTCAGATCAAACCCAATGATTTCTCTTCCGCTTTCTAAAATTTTCTTGAATAAAAAGTTGAGCTGTTCCAATTCAAATCCACCTGGAACGGGAGTTCCTGTATGCGGGCAAAGCTTTGGATCGAGTCCGTCGATATCATAAGAAATATAAACTTTCTGGGGTAGTTGATCGATGATTTCCTCACTGATATGTGCCCAAGTTTCTCCTTCGAATTGACGTTCTTTGATTTCTTTCTCAAAATAGGTAGCGACTCTTCTGTCGCTATCGCAAATGCATTGCCATTCGGATTCACAATAATCTCGAATGCCCAACTGTATCAGTTTGGTTACTTGAGGAAAATTATTCAGCACATTGTACATGATAGAGCCATGCGAATGATCAAGCCCTTCGTATGATTTTCTTAAGTCGCAGTGTGCATCAATTTGTAAAATCCCAAATGAAGTTTCCTGTTCTGATATCGCTTTGATCAGTCCAAATGCAACACTGTGGTCGCCTCCAAGCAATCCAACTTTCTTGCCCTTTGTGAGTTGTGTTTTGGTTTGATCATATACCCATTCATTCATGAAAGCACAGCCCTCGTTTACTTCCTTCAGGGTTTTGCACATGAATTTATTGGTTTCAATTTTTTCGCCGGAGTTGATAAAATGAAGATAGAGTTCGTTCTCTTTTCTCAAATAATCATTCTTCAGCAAAATTTTCTTGTCAACTGGTTTCATGAAGACCCCTCTCTTCCAGCTATTATGATATTGGCTGTCATACAAATCGACTTGCAGACTGGCATCTAAGATGTGTTCTGGAGACCTGGCAGTTCCTGATTTGAAGCTTACGGTCACTTCCCAGGGAACTGGAATGATGATAAGAGATGCATTTTCTTCTGTAAAGGGGAGTCCAAACAAATTGTTGTTGGCTACACTTACCCCATTGGGGTCAAATCTGGAAAGGTCAGCGATCATTTGATCAAGGTGAATTAGGGCACGCAAGTTAAGAAAAAACTAAAGTCTATAACAACCATTTTGAGGATTAATTTGATGTAATTTTGCTGATCATACTGCTATGAAAAAAATACACATTGTCGGATTGGTTTTAGTGGCACTTTCGATTGCCGCATTGATCAGCCTGTTGGGGGATATGAGTACCTACGATTCCATCGAATCTGCTCAAAAGAAAGAAGGAAGGTTTGTACATATTATTGCGAAAGTAGATACGACCAAGCCCATCGTTTATGATCCCATCAAGGATCCAAATTATTTGTCATTCACTGCTGTTGATTCACTGGGGTCATATACAGAGGTTGTTTATAAGAATTCAAAACCTACTGATTTTGAAAAAAGCAGTCGTGTGGTGATGAAAGGGGCAATGCAAAATGGCAAATTCGAATGTAAAGAGATCGTGCTAAAATGTCCGTCTAAGTACAAGGACGAAAAGAGTACTCAATTATGATTAAATATACTGACGAGCATTTGCTGATTGGACAAGTCGGCATCTTCTTCACGTTGCTGGCATTTGCTGCAGCACTCGTTGCATTTTATGCTTACTATAGAACAACGAAATTGACAGATACCCTGGAGGAAGGTCCATGGAAATCGCTGTCCCGCGGTGCTTTTATAGTGAATGCTATTTCAGTGTTGGCGTTGTTTGTAACGTTGTATCTGATCATTTATAATCATTATTTTGAATATAAATATGCGCATCAGCATTCCAAAAGAAGTTTGGATGTTCAATATTTATTGAGTTGTTTTTGGGAAGGGCAGGAAGGAAGTTTTATGTTGTGGGGATTCTGGAATGCAGTGATTGGATTGGTGCTATTGAAATTTTCTAACAAGTGGGAAGCTCCAGTGATGACCGTAATAAGTTTATTACAGGTGTTTCTTGCAACTTTTTTGATTGGTATTTATTTCTTTGATCTCCGAATTGGGTCGAATCCATTTGTATTGATGAGAAATGAATTTCCCGACGCACCCATTTTTCAGGATCCGGATTATTTATCCAAATATCTGACCGATGGAAATGGACTCAATGTATTGTTGCAGAATTACTGGATGGTGATTCACCCTCCAATTTTATTCCTAGGATTTTCTTCCTCTGTTGTTCCCTATGCATTTGCAGTGGCAGGATTATGGAAGAAAGATCACAAAGGTTGGGTTCGACCAGCGATGCCTTGGGCATTGTTTTGTGCAGGGATTCTCGGATTAGGCATCATGATGGGTGCAGCCTGGGCATATGAATCATTGACCTTTGGTGGGTATTGGGCATGGGATCCAGTTGAAAATGCTTCCATGGTGCCATGGTTGTTATTGGTTGCAGGCATTCACACGTTGTTGATTTTTCAGAGCACGGGGCACTCGTTGAAAGCGAGTTATGTTTTTATTGTTCTTTCTTACTTGCTTGTTTTGTATTCAACATTCTTAACAAGAACAGGTGTATTGGGAGATACATCAGTGCATTCATTTACTGGAGAGGGTAGCACTTTGTATTGGCACCTGATTATCATGATGCTTGTATTTTTAGCAGCACCTATTATTTTTTACTTCCAAGACAGAAAAAATATTCCTGTAGAAGTGAAAGAAGAAAATTTAGACAGCCGTGAGTTTTGGATGTTTGTAGGCTCGTTGTTGCTTTTCATTGCAGGATTATACATCATCATTTTAACTTCATTGCCGTTCTTTAATAAATTATTTGGAACGAAGTGGGCCATTGGAGAGGATGTTGAATTTGTATATAACCGCATCATGATTTTGGTGGCAATTATTTTAGGGAAGCTAACTGGGATTACTCAATACTTCAAATACAAAAACACAACCAGCAAATATCTCTGGTCTAAACTATGGCTTCCAACATTGGCGGCTCTTGTTGTGTCAGGCTGTATCAGTTATTTTGGCAACATCCAATATGATAAATACGGAATGGGTTATTTGGTTGCTATCCATCTCGCAATATTAGCAGCAGTATATACAGTGATTGCGAATTCATATTACTTGGCTTCTATCATAAAATGGAAAATGAAAGCTGCAGGTGCATCAATTGCACACGTTGGATTTGGTCTGATGTTGGTGGGTATTTTGATTTCATCTTCCAAAAAAGAATTGATCTCAGAAAACAATACGGGTATTGCTGTTACAGGTTTGAAAGATGTGAAAGGGAAGGATGAAGATCCGCGTGAAAATGTCACACTGATATACAATGTTCCCACTCCCATGGGAAAATATACAGTTACTTATTTGGGAGATTCTACAGTTGAGAAAGATGATAGGGTTTATTTTAAAATTAAATTTTTAAAGTCTGATACTTCTGACAATTCCATCACAGAACAATTTGATGTGCGTCCCAATGCTTTTCTAATGAAATCTGGTAATGGTACTCAATTGTCTTCTAATCCTGGATCAAGACATTATCTATCCAATGATGTATTTGTGTACATCACATCTTGGCTCAATCCAGATAATATAAAAGATACTGCTTCATTTAATTACACCCAAGTCAAAACCGGTGATACCGTTTTTTATTCCAACGGTTTTATTGTGGTGGATCGTTTGCTGGCTGCGAATAAAAATGACAACAAAGATTTGCCAGTGGTTGACAGTGCTTGGTTGTCTGAGTTATCTGTGTTTGCAAAGGATGGAAGAAAATTTAGTTCAGCCCCTGCCTATTTTGTAAAAGAGGGAAGCGGATCTGTGAAGACAGATACCATCATGGAACAGAATCTCATCTTTGCATTGGAGCGAAATGGCAAGTCGGTTAAATTGGGCGTAAAAGAATCAAACGCGGTCATGAGATATATTACACTCAAGGCATATCGTTTTCCATGGATCAACTTATTATGGTTGGGCACCATTATCATGGTTGCAGGCTTTCTCTTGAGTATGTGGAATAGGCTAAAATCCAAATTATACGTAGTTTAGTTCTATGCGAAAATTATTCGTCATATTGTTGATCAGCATGGCCACTCAAGCGGAGGCTCAATGGAAAGCTGGACAGCATGATACCTTGTGGGTCCCTTATATTATTTATGAGGGAGACACCATGACGTATAAAGTGATGGATATGGTGAGTGTGTTTGGTAAAATGACGGATGAGCAGCGG
>CAYFLQ010000140.1:0-4749 GCA_964344065.1 uncultured Sphingobacterium sp.
GATAAACCTGGGCTTGAAATCGTTCACGTAGATGCATATGGGCTTACCACAGAACCATCTGAGAATGTTGCAGGAGCAGCGTTGTTGGCATTGCTAGAAGACGTGAAAGATGCACCCGGACTCAAACTTACCATTGATAAAAAAATCAAACCAGGAAGTGGATTGGGTTCCAGTGCAGCAAGTGCAGCTGGAGCTGTGATGGCAGCAAGTAAATTACTTCCTCATCAGTTTCATCAGGAAGATCTGATCAGATATGCCATGTTTGGAGAAAAAGTTGCCAGTGGCGTGAAACATGCAGACAACATTACACCTTGCTTGGTAGGTGGAGTTTCCTTGATAAGATCTATACTTCCCTTAGATATCATCAAACTAAATAGTCCTGCTTTACATATTAGCATCATCCATCCACAAATTGAAGTTAAGACTTCAGATGCAAGACAGATTTTAAAAAAAGAGGTTCAGCTTAAACAAGCCATTAAACAATGGGGCAATATTGCTGGACTTGTTGCAGGATTTATGAAAGAAGATTATGATTTAATTGGAAGATCATTGGAAGACGTGATTATTGAACCTGTTCGAAGCATCCTTATTCCTGGTTTTGATGAAGTAAAAAAATTGTCAAGAGAAGCTGGTGCACTTGGAGGAGGGATATCGGGAAGCGGACCTTCCATATTTATGATAAGCAAAGATTTCGAGACAGCATCTCGCGTAGCAATAGCCATGCAAGAAGTGTATAATAAAATAGGCATTGAACATAAAACCTATGTAACCAAACTTAACAAGGAAGGAATTAAAATAATCGAATAAAGTATGCATTATTATAGCTTAAACAACAGATCTGTAACTATAGATTTTAAACAGGCTACCATAGAAGGTCAAGCGCCGGACAGAGGTTTGTATTTCCCGTCGGATATTCCAATTTGGAGTAAAGCATTTTGTGAAAACTTATCACAACGCTCGAATGTAGAAATTGCATTTGAAATCATGTTGCCCTATATAGGAACATCTATTCCAGAAAAAGAATTGATGCGCATTTTAGAAGACACACTCAGTTTTGATTTTCCACTTCGCCAGATCAATGAGCAAATCTATACGCTGGAATTATTTCATGGGCCAACTTTAGCCTTCAAAGATCTCGGTGCTAGATTTTTGAGTAGATGTTTGGGATATTTTGCAGCATCCATTGGCAGAAAAATTACAGTACTGGTAGCAACCAGTGGTGATACGGGCGGTGCCGTTGCGGATGCATTTTATCAAGTAGAAGGAACTGAAGTCATTATACTCTACCCATCAGGCAAAGTGAGTCCAGTTCAAGAAAAACAACTCACCACCATGGGTGGTAATATTTATGCATTGGAAGTTGCAGGAGATTTTGACGACTGCCAACACATGGTAAAAATGGCATTTGCAGACAAAGATCTGAAGAGTCGTTTTTTCTTGACCTCTGCCAATTCCATCAATATTTCTAGATGGCTATCTCAGCAAATTTATTATGCCATTGCGTTGAAACAATGGCATGAAAAGGAACAACCAATTGTATCCGTACCAAGTGGAAATTTTGGAAACCTATGTGCAGGACTACTGGCACAAAGATCCGGACTTGAAATAGATCATTTTATTGCTGCATGCAATAAAAATGATGTTTTTACCAGATATGTATCAACAGGACTTTATGAGCCAAACGATTCTCATGCAACCATTTCAAATGCCATGGATGTAGGCAATCCAAGTAATGTTATTAGAATACTCGAGTTATTCAAACACCAACACAAACAAATTAGCCATCAAATCAGCAGCGAATCCATCAGCGATGATCTGACCGCTAAAACCATAAAAGAAGTTTATCAAACATATGAGTATATAATGGACCCTCATACTGCCGTTGCGTATGCAGCTTTGAAAAACTGGATTGAAATGAAACCTTCCAAAAAAGGAATCATATTGAGCACAGCTCATCCTGTAAAATTTCCATCCATTGTTGAAAAGAATATTGGCAGGTCTGTCCCTGTTCCGTCGAGTGTTGAAACAATTTTAGGGAAAGAAAAGCGCGCAACGTTGGTATCTCCTAATTTTGCAGAGATCAAAGACCTCATCATCCAAATAATAAAATAACATGATCAATATACGCCAGATTCAAAAAGAGGATAATGCTGCCATTGCTTCCATTATTCGAGCATGTCTGGAAGAATTCAACGCCAACAAATGTGGCACAGTATATTTTGATAAATCAACTGACCATCTTTATGAATTATTTCAAACACCTCAATCGATTTATTTTATTGCTGAAAAAGATGGAATGATTGTAGGCGGAGGTGGTATTTTCCCCAGCAAAGGTTTGCCAAATGATACTTGTGAGTTGGTAAAAATGTATTTAAAACCAGAAGCGAGAGGAACAGGATTAGGAGCAACGATTATCAATCAATCCATCGCGTTTGCAAAACAGCAAGGATTCAAAAGAATCTATTTAGAATCAATGCCAGAGCTCAAAAGGGCCATCAGTGTTTATGAAAAATTTGGATTTGAATACATCTATGAACCAATAGGTGAAACTGGTCATCATGGTTGTGATGTGTGGATGACAAAAAACATCTGATCAATTCACTTTAATTACCTCATAAATAGGACTAAAAAGATACACCCTACCGGTATCCACTTCGATCGCCCTGATTCTTTTTCTGATTTGTTCTTCACGTCGATAAAGTTTACCATTTTTTGTTTGGAAACAATAGCCCTGCGGTATTTCTTCAACCAAACAATGTCCTTCCTTTATTTGATCATATTTTCGTAGAACACGCATCAATGCGTCATCAGCACAGGAACTTGCGGCAGGATTTTTTAATGAGGCCGTCAATTGGGTCTTTATATCATCTGGAAATATTTCATTTTTCAAGAAATGCTTCAGCAATTCAGAAAATTGCATCTTCCATTCTTTGCCATGTGAAGAAACCCTGTGGCCAAATTTTTCAAATGTAATCAGATGGGCAAGTTCATGTAACAGGGTAATTAAAAATGCATACTTATTAAGATTACCGTTGACAGAAATGCGATGAGCCCTTCCGGCAATTGCATTTCTATAATCACCCAATACTGTACTGCGAGTTCTGGTGATCGTTAAGTGTACTTTATAATGCAAGAGAAAAGGCTCAACCAGATCATAGGTATTGGCAGGTATAAAATCCGACAAGGACGATATGGCTACTTCTTTTTTAGACATGGTTAGTCTTTATTAAAGAGCGACATCAATCCCTTTACTTCCAAAAACATATAAATCAAATACAGGAATAAACATCCAATGATCCCATTCGAATTCATATTTGAGCCAGCCCATTTTGAATAGACAATGACCACCAAGGCTGAAAAAATCAATTTCATTAAGAAGGAACCATAAACTGCAGAAGTAAACTGAACGGTTGACTTTGATTTTGAGCCAGTTGACATGAACCAAAAAGAAACCAATGTAATGATACAGAGGTAAAGATTTCCCACTAGGAATACATTGGGGTCTGTATCAATTTTTTTGAATCCACTATAAAAAACTACAGTAATCATATTTACTATCACAAATAGCCATAAAATACTTCGAAGTGGTTTGGGGATCATTTATTTCTTTTGTTGGTTTCAATAATTAATTTCACAAGAATGAAAACAATGATAATAAGAGGCATCAGCCAAATCAACAAAGCCTGTTGAAAACCAAGCGATTCATCTAATTTCCAGCCCAATAACATCATCAAAGCAATGGAGACAAAAAATTGTCCACCTAAAGCCATGTATTTCATCCATGAAGTATTGGTGTTTTCTTGTTTTTTCAAACGAAATTTTTTTATTCGGGAGATTGTTCCAGATTAGGTATGGCAATGACAGCAGTATCCAAGGTTATCTCTGCTTTTCCTGAAATGATATTTCGAACATTTTCCCAATAAGCTTCCCGATTTTTTATGTACGTCTCCAGTGAATCTGTTTTGATTTTCAAATTTGTCAATTCTTTGCGTTCAGCTTGAGAACCATAACCAGGAATATAAAACTTAAGAGGGGTGAAACTAATGAGTGCAGTAGTGAGTCCTACGAGCAACACAAATACAAAACAAGAAACTACATACACGCTGAGTCGAGTAAGCTTGAAAGTAACGACCTCTTCGTAACTATGATCATTCATGATGATCAACCGATAACGATTGGTCAAGCGCTTGAAAGTACTCTGTTTTACTTCATTTTCTGCCATTCAACAATTTTAGATTAAAAAGCGAGATAAAGTTAGTGTTAATTCCTCAATAGGTAACTTTTCTATTAAACGCAGAAATCTTAGTTTTACCCATCGGATGTTGAATTATAATAACAGATGGAACCTATGGCCTAAAATGATGGTGATTTTTTTAGGTATTTGCTCATATCATCATCTATCAGCTCAGGTAAACATCACATTCGATCTTAAAAAACCCAAAATTTACGAAAACCGTAAGCTGCCTTCGGAGCTCACCCCTGATAAAAAAATTGGCCCTGTTAAATTGCTGAAAGAAAACATCTTTTCTCATTATAATTTTTATTTCAATTCAAATCAGAAAATCGAAAAAGTTGTACTCGCAGCAAAACAATCTCACAAAGACACTTTCAATACATTGTTATCGTTTTTTAATTACGACCTGAACACGACTGCACAACAACAACAAGAATTGGACTCTGTAATCATTAAAGTCAACAATGGAGTGCTATTGCATGATTTGAGAAATGACTGGGTGGATGATTTATATT
>CAYFLQ010000141.1:0-4732 GCA_964344065.1 uncultured Sphingobacterium sp.
GGGTGTACCGTGTTAGCGAAATACTGGAGGCCTTGTAGTTGCTTATTCTCATCTGGGAATACCCTTTAGCATAATCAAAATAATTCAGCTGAGCTGGCAACCAATCAGCATTGCAAAGCTGTATAGCATAATAATAATTCTTAACTCCACCCTCCAAATCATCAAAATGCAACTCCAAAAGATCTGTTGAATATAATCTTACGATTGGATATGAAAGAGGGTCTCCACTCTTATAAAAAGAAATTGATTTTATGTAGGACTGATAGGTCTTATCGGGTTTTGATTGCGAAAAAACAAAGATGGCAGAACAAATGATTGAACATAAGGAGATGAACTTAATCATAGAGCTTGCTTGATCTACGAATTTAATCAATAATTGATTTGTACATTTATGCTTTAAATGATTCGGTGAGATTATCCTTTTACATATCCAGAAAACTGATTGCTGCACCTCAAAAAGCATTTTCAGCACTGATCATGCGAATCAGCATCATTGCAACTGCCATCAGTGTTGCTGCCATGATTGTTGCAACTTCATTTGTAAATGGATTTCAACATGTAGTTGCTGAAAAGATTTATTCTTTTTGGGGACATTTGAGGATTGAGCATTATGAACCTTTGCGATCTACGAATGCAGAAGCTGCATTTATTGAAAAAAATGATTCGCTTGTGCAATTTTTACAAAAGAACCCCAACATTCAATCCATTGCACCTTTTGTTACACATTCAGCTATTTTAAATGCGAATGGAACAATTGAAGGAGTCATGATCAAAGGAATCTCTTCTCAGTATCCGGTAGAAAACATAGAACAGTACCTTATTGCAGGTAAGATACCCAATTGGGAAGACTCCATTCAAGCGCAGCAATTGATCCTATCGAGACACATGGCCAACCAGTTAGCAATGCATGTCGGAGACTCCTTATTGGTTTACTTCATTTCAAAAGAAGGAGGATCACCCAGGGTGAGAAAAGTCAGGGTATCAGGAATTTTCAACACAGGCATAGATGTATACGATCAAGTTTTTGCAATAGGAAACTTAGCCTATTTGAACAAAATCAATCAAATAGACCCCCTTTCAATAAGTGGTTATGAAATCCAATTGAAATCATCTTCGCAATTGAATGAAACTGCCAACCAAATTTTCCCCTTGCTACCCATAGGATGGAATGCCATTACCTTGAAAGATCTTTCTCCTGAAATATTTGACTGGCTTGCCTTGCAGGACACCAATACCTATATATTTCTGGGATTGATGTTGGTGGTAGCTGCCATTAACTTGATTACCTGTTTGATTATTTTATTACTGGAAAGAACCAATATGATTGCAGTACTAAAATCCATGGGCGCAAAAGATTCCTTGGTTCAAAAGATTTTTATCTATTATGGAAGTTGGATTGCAACCATAGGTATCATAGCAGGTGGAGTGCTTGGAATTGTATTGTGTTACATACAACAGCGTTGGCCGTTTATTTCATTGAATGAAGAAATTTATTATGTACGTACCGCTCCAATATTGATCAACTGGCTTCAAGTTCTTTGGATTGTATTGGGAACCTTTCTATTAAGTTTTGTCATCCTTCTATTGCCTTCAGCCATCAGCAAGAAGATCAATGTTTCAAAAACATTGCAATTCAAATAATCATTGTTGGATCACAGCCAACATCACTGCGGTTGCGATGGCAGCATTCAATGATTCTGCTTTCCCGATTCGAGGTATTGATATTTTTTTTGCAGTCAATTTCAGGATTGCTTCAGAAACCCCTACTGATTCATTGCCTATGACGACAAAGCAATCTTGATCAATGGATACATTATGTATGGAAGTGCCGTCCAATACTGCTGAATATACTGGAGTGCTGACGTGAGATTTTATAAAATCTATCAAATCAGTATAAAATACATTTACCCTCAAAATACTGCCCATCGCTGATTGCACAACCTTTGGATTGAAGGCATCAACAGTATCTACAGTGCACACAATGTTTTTCACACCAAACCAATCGCAAGTCCTGATGATCGTTCCAAGATTTCCAGGATCTTGAATATGATCCAATAAAACAGTGACACCCTTGAAGGGTTGCGATTGAATAGTATTTTCAGGAATGTTTACCAAAGCAATCACTTCTTGAGGATGCTTCTGTGAGGATATTTTCTCTAATTCAAATTCTTTAATAATTTTTAGTTCGATATTGGAAGAGATGAGATGTTTGTTTGAAGCAACCCACTCATCCAATGCATAAATTGTTTTAACCTGATATGGAGGTTCCTTCAACAGTTCATCCACCATTTTAACCCCCTCAACAAGAAACAACTGCTCCTGCTCCCGAAATTTTTTATGGGATAAACTTTGAATATATTTGATCTCTGATTTACTGAGCATTCTTGGTTTTAAACATTTTGGTTGAGCAGCTTAAAAAAATATTTTCTTTTCATTTCATCCCTTTCCATGCTTTTTTGGGCATCCTGTACTGTTGTCAAAAAAGCACCTCAGGCTGCATTTCATTTCGAAAATAATATAAAATTCGATGGAAGCATAACAAAGGATCAGGAGATTGAATTGAAAAACAATTTATTGACGCAAATCGAAGACAGCGTTCAAATCAGGGTTGCATCAAAAATCCCATGGCCTTCTTTCCCCTTCGTAATACCGGTTCAAGTGATAGAAAGACCCACTGCCTTCAACAAAATAGCCGTTGAACAATCAGTGCTTAACATGAAAAATCTGATGTCAAGCATTGGATTTAGAAAAGCATCTATCACTTACGATACCTCAGCATCGCTATATAAAAATCAAACCCGCATCAAAACAACTTTCTCAGTAGTGCCTGGTCCAAGATATCTGATTGACACATTGCTGTATGCATTCAAGGATTCCACCCTTCAAGTCTTAGCAAGTAAAAAAACAGAACAGTCGATCGCTCGAAAAGATGCACCTTTTGATGTTAATCTGATTGATGGTGAAATCAACAGGCTAACCGACCTTTTTCAAAATAATGGATTTTATAAAATCAACAAAGAGGATATCATAGCAGAAGTTGATACAAACTATGTTGATATATACGATGCCAGTATCGATCCCTTTGAGGTTGCCAGCAGATTAGCCAATATTCAAAATCGAACCTCTCAACCATCCATACGAGTAACTTTTTTACTTAGACCCAATCTTGACAGCAGTCATTATACTGCCTATAGCGTTGGCAGTCTGACTGTTTTTCCTGATATAAAGGCCGATGATCTATTGCCAGATTTGGACTCATCATTCAGTTATACAAATGAAATCAAGGTAATTTCTAAGCACGAAATTTTCAACGAAAAGTTCATCAAGCAAAACATTGTCATGAAACCAGGCTCTTTTTTTAAAAGAGATGACTACAGCAAAACATTGAATAATTTCAACAAGCTTGGAACCTGGCAAAACATCAACATCACCAATAAAGTAGATGAGAATAGAAAAGCAATTGATTATGTAATGAGTTTGCAACCTACCAAGAAACAATACTTTGGCATTGATTTAGAAGGAAGCAGCATTATCAATTCTTCCCAATTGTCACAAATCAGCAGCGGTCGCATTGGAATCGCTACCAATTTCACATTGAGAAACAGGAACATAGCCAAACATGCCATTCAACTTGAAAACAGCTTAAGAACAGGAATTGAATTCAATAATTTCAGAAAAATACTTTCTGGTGAAACTTCTTTAACCAACAGGATTACCATTCCCTGGTTGGTTGCTCCGGTAAGCTCGGGAGCAAAATCTTACTTCCAACAAGCCAAGACAATTGCCTCAGCAGATTTTGCCTACATTGATCGATTCAGGTTTTTCAACCTCAATACATTTAATACATTTTTTGGATACGACTGGAAGCCCAATCCACATACGTCCTGGCAAATCAAGCCCATCAATTTTGAGTACACTAGATTTAAGCCGGATAGTTTGTTTCTTGAATCAATTAAAAATTTTCCATTGTTGCAGTACACTTATAATAATGGACTCATATTCGGCACGAATGCACTATTCAACAGAAATATTACCCCCAACAACCCCAACAATAAAACACTGATAAAATTCTATGGTGAAGGTAGTGGCATTTTAGCCGGTGCACTTTTCTACAATCAAACAAAACCGGGCAAGTCATTGAGCAACCTCTATAGATATTTCAAGTTGGATGCAGAAATTAAGCATATAAGAATTCGGAAGGAAAACAGCACATTGTTTAGACTCTACGCAGGTGCAGGTTGGGCGTTCACCACCGGTACAAGGAAAGGACAAGTGACGCTTCCATTTTTTAAAAGTTTTATTGCAGGTGGACCGAACAGCATGAGGGGATGGCCTATCAGGAAATTAGGAATTGGCTCTAATATCTTTTATGATACAGTGGCAAATGGAACTTTTAATGATAAATATGCAGATATCCAATTAGAAGGCAATATTGAACATAGGTTCAACCTTTTTCCGTTTTACGGATTCATGATGAGAGGTGCTGTGTTCACAGACATTGGAAACATATGGTTTAGAAATGACCTGGATGGAGGATTAAAAAACGCAGGATTTAAATTAAACAGACTTGGAAGAGACATTGCCGTTGCAAGCGGCATAGGTGCCAGAGTTGATTTCAATTATTTTCTACTGAGATTCGATCTGGGCTTCCCTATCAAAGATCCAAGGTACAGTCCAGACAACAAAGGAAATAGCAATATTGAAAGATTTTATACCAGCAAATACGGCGGGT
>CAYFLQ010000142.1:0-4711 GCA_964344065.1 uncultured Sphingobacterium sp.
CATCCTACCAAACAGGAGATCAAATTTGATGATGAAAAAATTGTATACGCTTTTGTAAAGTCAGCTATACGCCATGCGCTTGCTCAATACAGTGTTGCACCTGCACTTGATTTTAGCTTGGACGCAAACATCCAGCAAATGGATGCAGTTGCTAAACCATTTACCTCTATCAAGCAGGAGGAAACAAAATCAAGCGGTCTTTATAAATCATTCATAGATCGCCACCAGGCACATAAAATTGAAAGCACCAGTAATTTGCGCGATTGGAAGGATTTTTTCGAATCCGATTCAACAAAGGGGACTTCAAAAGATCAAACACTGGAGTTGGATAGATTGAAAGATAACACATCCATGCCAGGGCTACCAGATGCTTTGAGTCCGCTTGAAGAATCTGGCATCGTTCAGCTGCATCAAAGTTTTATAGTTTTTGATCAACCAAGAGGAATCACCATTCTTCATCAGCAACTAGCTCATCAACAAATTCTTTTTGAACAGTTCAACGCAAGTTGGACTGGCAAAGCATTAGCTATCCAACAGGAATTATTTCCTCAGACCATCCAGTTCTCGGCTCCAGATTATCAACTGTTGAATGAAATCTTACCAGACCTTTTGCACATGGGATATCAGCTAGAACCTTTTGGGGTTCACACATTCGTGTTACAAGGTTCTCCTGCAGATTATCCAACTGAAAATCATCGTTCGGTTATCGAGATGATTTTAGAAGATGTAAAGAACAGCACTTCAACCTTGCATCAATCATATAAAGAACGCATCGCCAAAACGATGGCAAGAAAACATGCAGTCAAAGTTGGAGTTAAACTGAATGAAAGGTTGATGCGTGAAATCGTTGATCAACTCTCCAGACTGCCTAATTTTCAAACACATTTTGATGGAAAGCCCATGTATGTGGAGGTAAAAAAAGATTACCTCAATAATATCTTCGGGATCTGATTAGAGAGCAGTTAGAAAATTGGCAATTTTTTTTCTGACGGACGCACTAGTTGTATGATGGTTGTTGACCATGATTGAAAAAGCCAGCCACTTATTTTTCTTGTTTAAATAGAATCCACTCAAACAAACAACGCCATTCAGTGTACCTGTTTTTGCAAAAATGTAATCATTGTTTTTTGCAGGATACATTTTTAGATTGGTTGAACCTGCGCCAGGCATCACAGATTTGACTCTTTCCCATCCAACATCACTTTTCATTTTTTGTAAGATCCAAATCATGTCTTCAGGACTAAATAAATTGTATCTGCTCAATCCACTTCCATCAACCCAGTTGGGTTGTTGTGGCAGTTCAGAAAATTCTTTTTTTAAGATATAATTGATGGCTGCAGCTTCATCCATCTTTTTTAATGTCAACTGACTGACCATTTCAACACACATGTCTGCAAAGAAATTATCGCTGCGATCCATCATGTCCTTCAAAAGGCTGTCAGTTGGCTGAGAGGTTATCATGGTAGATGTTTTCAATGAAGCGGATCTAACCATTTCTCTTTCTGCAATTGCAATTGATCTGTGGAGGGTGTCTTTGAGCAACTCAATCGCAGATTCCAAGCCATTTGTGATGAAGGGAACGATGGTAGACGATGATTTTTCCTTTCCTTCATGCAAGGTGAAATGATTTTCATTTGGTGATCTGTCTACTTGAAAACTTTTACCAGGTGCTCCTATATCGACTTTCCAATTGATCTCTGGTGTCGAATACATGAATACATCAACGGTATCATGAGGAGCAGTAGGATTTTCTTTTTTTGATCTTTGTTGATACCATTCTACCTGATTGCCATATACAGGAAATGCATTTCTTTCTATCATGTAATCTTCTGCATAATCTTCCCAGCTCCATCCATGTCCCCATTTTAAACTAAAGAAGTTGCCGCCATCTAAATAAATGGGTTTAGTAGTTGATTTCAAATAATCATATAGTGGGTGTGATGTAAACCTTGGATGCAAAAAGCTCGGGTCACCTGTTGGTGTAATCAAGAGCGCTGTATCTAGTTCAGTGACCAATGCTGCTGGAAGATGATCAGGCAAATATTTCATGGCTGTGTAACAGCTAACGATTTTTGTGTTGCTGGCGGGAGTAAATAATTTATCAGATTGAAACTGGTATACCCATTTTTGAGATTCAAGATCTTGCACAGCAATACCAATATGTGCCTGTGAGAGTATTGAGTCTTTCAGTAAAAATTTATTTGCCTGTTGATTGATCCGTTTTTCAATGGAACAAGAGGCAAGTGTAATCGCAGCTGCAATGAGCACTATTAGGTTTCTACTATTCATATATCTTTTTTCAATGTTAACAGTTAACGGTTAACTGTATTCCCCTTGTCCCCCAGACACTTCGGTCTGGGCAGGCTCCTCCCTTCTCTCTCCTCCCTGGCTGTATACTCAACTCCTTTCCTGCAATCTCAACCATCTCTCAGGAAGTTCATTGTTTCCAGCCAAAGTCACATCATTGGCTGAACAAGGAACAAACTTACCATCAGGCATTTTCATCCACCATCTCCCTGTTTTTCTGCTTTTTAGGAAAGTGGTTTCTATAGCAGCAAATGCTAAATGACATTCTATAAACATGTCATTTTCGTTGAGGCTCGCTTCCGATCTGCCATATTGAATTCCATCTATATAATACCACATCATTTGTGATATCTGCTTGGCTAAGTTTAATTGAGGATCTTGATGAAATTGATATCCATAGATTCCTACTGCTTTCATTTGATCGCTCATGCCAGCATATTTCATTAATGTACATGCTTCTTCACCATTGAAACCATTGGGACTGCTACCATCCCAAAAAGTTGCTGCTCCCAATGCAGCAATATCAAACATCATCATATTGCTGCTTCTGAATGCAGGTTCCATTTCCTCTATGTCTTCTTTCACTTTACCCAATCGGAAACAATCAAACCTAAGTTTGTCCATCGTCTCCAGCATATGTGGATGTATATAGTAACTCTGAAAACCAAGATGGTTGTAATGTCTGATAAAATTCGGCTCTCCAGTTAGGAGTTCCATCAGGAAATTCTTAGACTTAACCGGATTGTCCAGCGATAAATCTATATAGGCGTCTACACCTGTTACTTCAATGATTTTTTTCATTTCCCGGTAAGCGTCATATACGGCAAGACTTAAATCATGAGAACCGCCCAGCAATAAAAAAATCTTATTGTTTTGTATTACTTCAGCAGCAACGGTCTTTATTGCAGCATAGGTATCAGCCAGTGTGGCACCTGTTTTGATCTTCCCAATATCTGCAATTTGAATTTGTTTATGCCAGTAATAAAGGGAGTAAAATTCTTTGCGAATCGCATCTGTCCCTGCTGAAATATTTCCAAGTTGTCCATCTCCCCGTAACTCATCACAAGTTGCTATCACAAGATCAACCTCTTTTAAATCGGGGAAATCTTCCTGATAAATGTGTATGGATTTGCCCATTTGTCCTTCCCTCAATTCTCCATCCTGCATTATTTGATGAAGATCCAATGGGTCTAGAAAATCAGTGAGACTTTGAAAGGCCATGAAAAGATATTTCGGCAAACCTACTTAATCTTGATGGAATGAAATCAAGTTAAAAACATCGAAAGGTGATTGACAGTAGAACTTGCCGATTTGTTATCTTCGCGCCATGGAGAACGTTCTCAGTAACATCGAACTTTATTCGAAAGAAATCAATGCTTTTGTTGCAACGGATGCAGACGCATTGGAACAATTCAGGATAAAATTTTTAGGTGTCAAAGGCATCGTTAAAAGCCTGATGGGTGAAATGCAACATGTTCCGGTAGATCAAAAGAAATCTTTCGGACAAACAATGAATGCTTTTAAACAATTGGCTGAAAACAAATACAATGATGAAAAGGAGCGTATCTCAGCTGGTTCAACCGTTGCTGCTTTCAGCATGGATGCAACATTGCCAGGAATCCCAATGGCATCCGGCAGCAGACACCCTGTAACATTGATGCGCAATAAAATTGTAGAGATTTTTGAACGACTTTCTTTTACTGTAGCGGAAGGTCCTGAAATCGAAGATGATTGGCACAATTTCACTGCGCTGAATTTAGATGAAAACCATCCTGCCAGGGATATGCAGGATACTTTTTATTTATCAACGGATCCAGCTATTTTATTGAGAACACATACCAGCAATGTTCAAATCAGGGAAATGGAGAACCATAAACCTCCTATTCGAATTATCTGTCCTGGTCGCGTGTACCGCAATGAAACCATCAGCGCAAGATCACATTGCTTTTTTCATCAGGTAGAAGGTCTGTATGTGGATGAACATGTTTCGTTTGCTGATCTAAAACAAACCTTGTATCATTTTGTAAAGGAAATGTTTGGAGAAGATGTGAAAGTGAGGTTCAGACCGAGTTATTTTCCCTTTACCGAACCGAGTGCTGAAATGGATATCAGTTGTATGCTTTGTCATGGTGATGGTTGTGCTGTTTGCAAAAGAACTGGTTGGCTTGAAATCCTTGGTTGTGGTATGGTGCATCCCAATGTTTTGAGCAATTGTGGCATTGATCCAAATAAATATACTGGCTTTGCGTTTGGCATGGGAGTTGAGCGACCAGCTTTGCTTAAGTATGGTATTACAGATATCAGGTTGTTCAGTGAAAACGATGTTCGATTTTTAGAACAATTCAGGGGAGTTTAATTCCTCATTCATGAAAAAAATATTCATCACTGGTGCATCCGGACTCTT
>CAYFLQ010000143.1:0-4709 GCA_964344065.1 uncultured Sphingobacterium sp.
ATGGATGCCGGTAGCGGCGCCCAGCAGCCCATTCAAGAGAGTATGATTCAGGCAGTTTCATCACAAACTTCCATCCCTCTTATTATTGGCGGAGGCATTACCACACCAGAAAAAGCATACAACAATTGCAAAGCAGGAGCCGACATGATTGTAGTTGGGAATGCCATAGAAAAAGACCCCGCTTTAATCCTAGAAATCAGCCAGGCCATTCACAGCAGCAAATCCATTGCCAACCCCCGCTGATAGCTGAAAGTATTCGCACTAAACCGAAGCATTTTCAGAAAAAATGTGTTTATTTGCACTTCACAATTTTTCTTTAATACTTAGACACAGAAAAATGAAAAAAAACCTAACCCTCATAACAATAGCAGAAACGGTTCTTACCGCTTCCATGCGTTGGGTTTTTACTGTACCAACTGTTACAGTTTTTTTAAGCCGCCCGATTCCATTTTTGGTACGACGTTGATAATCACCTCACTTCAGCTCGATTGATTCGATACGCTGGTTCCAATTCATGTATTGGTCCATAGCATTCATTCATTCAATTCATCAATTTCAAATGGAACAAGAACAATTCAACATATATATCGCCAGTGAAGCAGATTTCAAATTTGCAGAAGAGATCTGTACAGAGATGGAAGAATCTGCGAAAGCCCGTGGTACAGGCATCGCAAAGAGAAGTCCTGATTATGTGAAAAAGAAAATGAGCGAAGGGAAAGCAGTAGTTGCAACAACAACAAACGGTGAATGGGCAGGCTTCTGCTACATAGAAACCTGGAGCCATGGAGAATATGTTGCCAACTCTGGACTTATTGTTAAACCTTCATATAGAAAAAGCGGTCTCGCAAAAGCAATTAAAAAGAAAATATTTGGACTCAGCAGGAAAACATATCCGGATTCAAAAATATTTGGATTGACAACCGGATTAGCAGTGATGAAAATCAATTCAGAACTAGGCTATGAACCTGTAACCTACTCTGAACTTACCCAAGACGAAGACTTTTGGGCAGGATGTAAAAGCTGCGTGAATTATGAAATCCTCATGAGCAAAGAAAGAAAAAATTGCATGTGTACTGCGATGTTGTATGATCCAAAAGATCATTATTCAACAGAAGAGACCACACAATATTTTGAAGAAAATAAAAAAGGGTTTGAACGTCTATTTAGCTTCAAACAATTTAATTTTCTGAAAGCATTTACAAAAAAGGACAACAACAGCAAATCAATCATTGGAGCAATTCTTTCACTCCTGAATATTTAAAAAAGAGATTATGTCAAAGAAAATTGTACTTGGATTCAGTGGCGGATTGGATACGACATTCTGCGTTAAATACTTGTCCGAAGAAAAAGGATATGAAGTACACAGCATCATTGTCAACACAGGCGGATTCAACGATGATGAATTGAAAAAAATTGAAGCACATGCCCACAAGCTTGGCGTTGCATCCCATACAACTGTCAATGCCGTTGAATCATACTACGATAGCATCATCAAATATCTCATCTACGGCAATGTGCTCAAAAACAACACCTACCCACTCAGTGTAAGTGCTGAAAGATTGAGTCAGGCTATCCATATTGCTGAACACGTACAAAAGTTAGGAGCAACTGCGGTTGCCCATGGAAGCACGGGGGCCGGTAACGATCAAGTAAGATTTGATATGGTGTTTCATATCATGATTCCAGGTGTTGAAATCATCACACCTATACGCGACCTAAAACTGAGTCGCGAGGAAGAAATCAGTTACCTCCAATCGAAAGGAGTAGAAATGAATGCAGCAAAAGCAATGTATTCTATCAACAAAGGACTCTGGGGTACAAGTGTTGGAGGCAAAGAAACACTTTCATCTAAAGGTATGCTGCCAGAATCAGCATGGCCTACACAGGTTACAAAACAGGATGCTGAAGAAGTTGCGTTGACGTTTGAAAAAGGTGAATTGATGGCAGTCAATGATAAAACATTTCAACATCCTTCTGCTGCCATTCAATATCTACAATCGCTGGCTGGTCCATTTGGAATCGGCAGAGATATTCATGTTGGCGATACCATCATTGGAATCAAAGGAAGGGTTGGATTTGAAGCTGCAGCACCCATGGTGATTTTAAAATCACACCATGCATTGGAAAAACATGTGTTAACCAAATGGCAACTGCAGTGGAAAGACACCTTAGCACAATTCTATGGAAACTGGTTGCATGAAGGTCAGATTCTGGATCCAGTTATGCGAGACATCGAATCATTCCTGCAACATTCACAACAACATGTTTGCGGAAAAGTATTCGTTCAACTTCAACCTTACAGATTCCAGATCATTGGCATTGAATCATCGTATGATTTAATGAACAGCAAGTTTGGAAAATATGGTGAAATGAATAGTGGATTCACTGGCGAAGATGTAAGAGGCTTCAGCAAAATATTCGGCAACCAAACCATCATTTGGAATGCCGTTCAACAAGAAAATAAAAAATAGCAAAGATGAAAGCAACGATCAGGACAGGAATCATCGGCGGAGCTGGTTATACAGGCGGTGAACTGATCCGTCTGTTGCTGCTACACCCGCATGTTGATATTTCCTATGTTCATAGCAAAAGCAATGCAGGAAACAAACTCTATCAGGTACATGAAGACTTGATTGGATCAACCGATTTGGTTTTTACAGACAAGTTGCATCAAGACATTGATGTTCTTTTCTTATGTCTGGGGCATGGAGAATCCTCAACATTTCTTCAAGAAAATTCAATAGACGAAAAAATACGTATCATTGATTTGGCCAATGATTTTCGTTTAGCTGCCCATGCCAACATAAGTAATAGAACATTTGTATACGGATTACCAGAATTGAATTTCAAAGCAATTCAAACTGCAAACAATATTGCCAATCCAGGTTGCTTTGCAACTGCCATTCAATTGGGCTTGCTCCCTTTGGCATCCAAAGGAATATTGAAAGATGTCTATACAACTGGTATCACAGGTTCAACCGGAGCAGGGCAGTCACTCAGTGCTACCAGCCATTTCTCATGGAGAGCAAACAATATTCAAGCCTATAAAACACTTACCCATCAACACCTGGGAGAAATTCATCAATCACTTCATCAGTTGAATGCTAAACATGCATCTGTTCACTTCGTACCTTGGAGAGGTGATTTTACAAGAGGAATTTTTATATCGTCCACCATTGATTCAAGCCTCTCTCTTGAAGAACTGAACCAATTATATAAAGAATTCTACAAAGAACATCCTTTTACGATTGTATCGGATAAACAAATCTCTTTGAAACAAGTAGTGAATAGCAACAAAGCAATCATCTTCGTTGAAAAATATGATCAAAAACTCGTTATTCATAGTGCCATTGATAATTTGCTGAAAGGTGCAAGTGGACAAGCAGTTCAAAACATGAACATTATGTTCGGACTGGATCAATCAACCGGACTCACATTAAAATCCTCAGCATTTTAAAACAACAAGATGAAACTTTTCGACGTATACCCCATCAATAATATCAACATCACCCATGCGAAAGGATCAAGGGTATGGGATGAGCATAACAATGAATATCTCGACTTATACGGAGGTCATGCAGTGATTAGCATTGGTCATACGCATCCACATTGGGTTCATCGCATTGAGAATCAACTGAAAAAAATTGCATTTTATTCCAACTCCATAAAAATTCCAATACAGGAAGAACTTGCGCATACCTTGGGCAGGGTTTCAGGTAAAAAAGATTACCATTTGTTTTTATGCAACTCTGGCGCTGAGGCAAATGAAAATGCATTGAAACTTGCTTCTTTTCACACAGGAAGAAAAAAAATAATTGCATTCAGTAAATCATTCCACGGAAGAACCTCCCTTGCGGTTGCAGCAACAGACAACCCATCTATTGTTGCACCAGTAAATGAAACCGACAATGTGATTTTCCTTCCGTTTAATAATACTGAAACATTAGAGGATACATTCAAAAAGCTTGGAAATGAAATTGCCGCAGTAATAGTAGAAGGCATTCAAGGTGTGGGTGGTATCAATGTTGCTGACAAAAACTTTCTATTGTCTATCAGAAAGAACTGCGATCAATATGGAGCTGTATATATAGCGGATAGTGTACAATGTGGTTACGGAAGATCGGGTTTGTTTTTCAGTCATGATCATGCAGGTGTTGAAGCAGATATCTATTCAATGGCAAAAGGAATGGGAAATGGTTTCCCTATTGGCGGGATCATCATCTCTCCAGCCCTTAAGGCAAAGCATGGCATGCTTGGAACTACCTTTGGCGGTAATCATCTTGCATGTGCAGCTGCGTTAGCTGTATTGGAAGTGATAGAAAAAGAACAATTGATTGATCATGCAGCAAAGATTGGAACATTCATAAGTGCATCCTTGCAATCAATCTCTTCCATCAGTGGCGTCAGAGGCATGGGATTGATGATAGGATTTGATGTTCCTGATCAACTAAAAAATTTGAAAAAAGATTTGCTCTTCAAACATAAAATATTCACAGGAGAAGCAAAACCAAATGTAATCAGACTGCTTCCTTCGCTTGCGCTCAGCATGGAGGATGCAGCTTATTTTATTCAACAACTCAAGCTGGCCATTGAACAGTACCAAGACTAAACCATGAAACAATTTCTATCTGCACACGATGTAAAAGATATACCAGCGCTCATCCAAGATGCGCTGGCATATAAATCTAATCCATGGAAGGATGAGTCAT
>CAYFLQ010000144.1:0-4678 GCA_964344065.1 uncultured Sphingobacterium sp.
CTGCGAGAAATCCCAATATCAAGGCAACAATATTTCCCTCTTCAGCTTTTCCCATTACAATAATGGCACCAATGATTACAACTCCATGTATGGCGTTAGCGCCACTCATCAAAGGGGTATGCAGTACACTGGGCACACGACCAATTACTTCGATTCCTACAAAAATCATGAGCACCACGATGTAGAACATTTCTTGATGTGTAGCAATCCATTGTAAAATCTGATTCATAAATACATTTTTAATATCAAGCAAGAGCACGTGAACCTTTCACCAAATCATCTTCTGTATCTAATATCAACGCACCTTCTTTGTTGATGATGAGTTGTAAGAAATTCAATATGTTTTTGCCATACAATTTACTTGCGTCAGACGGCATCGTTGCTGGCAAATTGCTATCACCAATAATCTTCACACCTTCACTTTCAACAGTCTCCCTGTTTTTGGTTAATGGAGTGTTGCCACCCGTAGAAGCAGCCAAATCAACAATCACACTACCTCTTCTCATTGACCTGATCATTTCTTCAGTGATCAAGATCGGTGCTTTTTTACCAGGAATTTGTGCAGTTGTAATGATGATATCAGCTTTTGCTGCTGATTCAGCAATTTTCAATTGCTGATTTTTTTTATATTCTTCTGATTGTTCCACTGCATAGCCTCCGGCTGTTGAAGCATCTGCCGCACCTGGTATTTCAATGAATTTTGCACCTAAACTTTGTACTTCTTCTTTCACAGCAGGACGCGTATCAAATACTTCCACCACTGCACCCAGTCTTTTTGCAGTTGCAATTGCTTGCAAGCCAGCAACACCTGCACCCAGTATCAAGACTTTAGCTGGAGCAATGCTTCCTGCAGCAGTCATAAACATGGGAAAATATCTTCCATATGCATTTGCAGCAGTCAATACCGCTTTGTAACCTGCAATATTTGCTTGACTAGAAAGTATATCCATGCTTTGCGCTCTGGTTGTTCTAGGCAACAATTCCATGCTGAATACAACAGCACCTTGTTTGTTCCAAGTTTGAATTCTTTCTGTCTCAAACCTAGCTTGATACATTCCAATCAATACTACACCATTTCTGATGGAAATAGATGGAGCATGAATTGACAGAATTATATCGGCCTTGTCAGCAATTTCTTGAGAAGATTTGATTTCAGCACCGGCAGCTGTATAATCATCATCTGAACAATAGGCATTCAATCCAGCGCCACTTTCTACCCAAACTGAAATTTGTTTCTTCGTTAATTGTGCAACACCTTCTGCGATAAGGGAAACCCTGGTTTCAGGGGATACTTCTTTTAAAACACCAATGACCATGGGGTTCAATTAAGGATCAAAAATAATCAAAAACTTGATCTGAATTTGACTGTTTTATTAGAACCTGATCATGAAATCAAGCTTTTCTTTGAAATCTTTTTTAAAAAAAAGGACTCCTACAAAAAACAAATCGATAGAGCAGGTAACTTTTTCATTTTTTTTGATTTCTTCCCAACGATTTTCAGTATAACTTGATGCTGGGAGCCCGGTACATACAATAATGTCATTTTCCAGCCCTTGCTCGATGGTTTTTCCGGAATTCGAAAAACATCCCTCATTTTCCGTATTATCTAAATGAAAACAATGCACATGATAACTTGAATAATAAGTCGATATCTTTTTTACCATTTTTTGGTACTTAAGACTGAAATGATTTCCAAAAGAAGGTATCTGCATTTCAAGATCAGGTGAAGAATCCTTGTACTTATTTAACACATGAACAATGAAATCAAATACAAAGGGTGAATGAACACCATGGCCCTTGCCATTCGATGCAACAACTAAATACTTGATGTATTTTAAAGCAAGTTGACTCCTACTGTACATCAACGGAGAAATTACTGTTTCTTTCTTTTCCAACATTCAAAACTGTAATCAACAGCATGTTTTTCATCAGCTTGCATTTGATCAGATGACTCCAATTCAAATAGATTCAAATCGATTGGATCAATATAAGTATCTGCTTCAGAGAAACTTGCGTGCACGCGGGTTAAATAAACCTTATCCGCTTGCGGAAACATTTGTTTATACAACTCACTGCCGCCTATGATAAAAATTTCTTTGTACCCTGCAGCTTCAGCCATTTCAATGGATTGGGCTACACTATTTACAGCTTTGATGCCTGCAACATCCCTATATAAATCAATCTGTCGGGTTAACACAATATTTAATCTCCCAGGCAATGGTTTGCTTCCAATTGATTCAAAAGTTTTTCTACCCATCAAAATTGGCATCCCCCATGTAAGATTTTTGAAAAACTTCATATCATTAGGGAGCTTCCATAACAATTGATTGTCTTTGCCAATGGCATTGTTTTCAGCAGCTGCAACTACAATTGAAACAATCATGATCTTTTTATTAAACTGCCACTGGGGCTTTTATTGCAGGATGTGATTGATAATTTGTCAATTCAAAATCTTCAAATGTAAACCCGAAAATATCTTGAACATTTGGATTGATTTTCATGCTTGGCAAAGGATAAGGCGTCCTTGTCAATTGTAACTTAGCTTGCTCAAAGTGATTATTGTACAAATGAACATCACCAAAGCTGTGCACAAAATCCCCCAATGATAAATTACAAACCTGGGCAACCATCATGGTCAACAATGCATATGATGCTATGTTAAATGGAACACCCAAAAAAACATCAGCAGAACGTTGATAGAGCTGACATGATAATTTATTGTCTGCGACATAAAATTGAAACAAGGTATGGCAGGGCATCAAGGCCATTTGAGATAGTTCTCCAACATTCCATGCACTTACGATCAAGCGCCTGCTATCTGGATTCTTTTTAATCTGCTCTATAAGATCAACAATCTGATCATGGGTTTTCCCATCTGCACTTTGCCAAGATCTCCATTGCTTGCCATAAACAGGACCCAATTCACCACTTTCATCTGCCCATTCATCCCAAATACTGACACCATGTTCCTTCAAGTATTTGATATTGGTTTCTCCTTTTAGAAACCAAAGCAACTCATGAATGATGCTTCGCAAATGAAGTTTTTTTGTGGTTACCATAGGAAAACCTTCCTGCAAATTGAACCTCATCTGATAACCAAACACACTGCGGGTTCCTGTGCCTGTTCTGTCACTCTTATCAGTTCCATTTTCCAAAATATGCTTCAATAAATCCAGATACTGCTGCATCGTTTATTATTTTACAACTTCATGAATGACTGTTCCAACATTTCCACTTGGCATTTGTATTTTCAACATCGCTGCTACGGTCCCTGCGATATCACTCATATATACTTTGCGATTGGTTTTCCCTTGGTTCACTCCCCAACCCATCCATAACAACGGTATGTGAGCATCATAAGGATACATCGTGCCATGGGTTGTACCTGTTGCACCTCCAAAGAAATAATTAGGTTTGTAGACCACCTGCACATCGCCAGCCAATTTTTGGTTATACCCTTTTACATACATCTCTTTAAATTCAGCAGGTACGTTGGCAGCATTGATGTCGTTGTTGTCAAAAGCAATTAAAACATCCTCACTTTTATTCAATTCAGTAATAAAAAATGATTTTACTGCTTTATAATCAGCTCCCAATGAATCCAAGTAATTCTTATCAAGGTAATACTGATTGTTTCCTTGCGATTCAATCAAACGTGTCAGTCCAAATTTCTGAATGGTTTCGGTCTCCGCTTTTTTGTTTGCTTTCATTGATTTTCCGGGCAATTTATTTTCTGATAGAAATGCAGGAACATGCGCTACTGCATGATCAGCTGTCAGGAAAAACAGATAATTTCCTTTTCCGATCTTTTTATCAAGGAAGTCAAAAAAGTTGGCAAGATCTCTATCCAATTTTATGTAGTTATCCTCTACTTCCACTGAATTGGGACCAAAGGCATGCCCAATATAATCCGGAGAAGAAAGGCTGATAGCTAAGAAATCTGGTATACTGTCTGCCCCCATCTGCTCTGCTTGAACAGCAGCTTTGGAAAATTCCAATGTGAGCGTATTGCCCCAAGGGGTAGATGCAATGGCATTGTAATTTTTTCCAATATTGGCATCCAGCGATCTTGGAAAAGGTGATTTGATGTATGCTGGATCATTTAAATTACTTTGCACATACGTATTCCAAGGGAAACTCAATTTCCATGGTTGAGTATAAAAAGAATCCACTATTTTTCTTTGATTGAATGCCGTAGCCCAAGGGGTTAATTCTTTCATGTACCAAGTACTTGAAACGAAATTTCCTGAACCTGCCTCATACCAATATGCAGCATCTCCTGCATGACCTGCAGGCAAAATACTGCCACGGTCTTTGATTGCAACACCAATTACTTTTGACCTGAAATTTGTTGCAAGCTCCAATTCATCCGTCACAGTTGTTGAAATGAGGTTTTTAGGAGACATGGGTTCTTTGTTACCTACACCACCAACAATCTTAACATTTCCATCTTCTACACAATAAACCGTCTTTTTTAAACTTCTATCATACCATTCATTTCCCATGATACCGTTGATCGCAGGTACTGAGCCAGTATACACCGAAGCGTGTCCTGCAGCAGTTACAGTCTGTGCATAGGATATGTATGTATTCTCACAACTAAACCCTTCTCTTAACACCCTCTTGAAACCATTATCACCAAACCGATGCTGATAGCGATATAGGTAATCCCACCTCA